>VFZY01000072.1 GCA_016870915.1 Acidobacteriota bacterium
TCAGCCGGAAGGTTGGATCCTGCGAGAGCCGCTCGGCATCGTTGACATCCTCGTAGCCGGCAATCCGGCTGTAGACGGACTGGCGCAGTAGGTCCGCCAGCGGAAGCTGGGTATTCTTGCCGCGCCGTGAGTCAGTCAGGTGTTGGGCAATGAGAGCACCGAAGCCCAGCCGTTCATCCAACTCACGCACCAGGATCAGACCACCATCGGAAGTAACGCGCGATCCCTGGAAGTCGATCTTGAGAAGGCCGTTGAACGAGAGCTGAAAGGGCTGGTTTTGTTTGTCACCCATTGGGTGCTGTCCTCCGCAGGGGTCTTCGCTGCCTTCAAACCCCTATCGATATTGATGCGGACGAGCATCCAGGAGATTCGCACGCGCGGCTCAAAACGGAAATGTGGGTCAAGATTCCTTCCCTATGCAGTTCCACCGGTTTCGCAGCCTCTTCCACTTTTCACCGCCCCGCTTTGCATCGTCCCGCATTACGCTGGCAGCCCTGCTGACGGTGAGTTTCGCCGCGGCGCAGGAGCCGCCCGCCCCGCCTCCCCGCCCCGCGGGCGCCAAGCCTTCGGCGCCGGCCAAACCAAGCTTCCTGATCAGCCGCCCGGTGCCCGCCGCCGAGATGGCGGAGCGAGGCCAGAAGCTCTACGTGGCTCAATGCGGATTCTGTCATGGCACCAATGCCACGGGCGGCACGCAGGGCCCGGACCTGGTCCGCAGCGTGATCGCGCTGCGCGACGACAACGGAGAACTCATCGGGCCGGTGATCCGGAAAGGCGTTCCCGACAAAGGCGTGCCGCCGTTTGCCTCAATGACCGATGTCCAGATTCGCGAGATCGCGGCCTTTCTCCGGTCACGCCAGCAGGCCGCCATCAACCGGGGCCAATACAAGATCCAGAATGTCGTCACGGGCGATGCTGCCCAGGGCCAGGCGTTCTTCGCACGGAACTGCGCCGGCTGCCATTCACCGGCGGGCGATCTGAAAGGGATTGCCGCCCGCTTGGATCCGGTGGCCCTTCAGGCGCGTTTTCTCTACCCAGTCACGCGCACGTTCGGCCGCGGTCCCGCCGTGCCCGCGGGCAAGCCGACGATGGTCACTGTCACGGCCGGCACGCGTGTTCTGAAGGGCCGGCTGGAGTACGTCGACTCCTTCAGCGTGTCACTGCGCGATGAGCACGGCGACTATCACTCCTTCGCGCTCGACGTGCCGAACCCGCCCAAGGTAGACATTCAAGATCCGCTTGCCGGCCACGAGGCTCTGCTGCCCAAGTACACCGACGCCGACATGCACAACGTTCTGACGTATCTGGTGACCCTGAAATGAAGCACGCTCTCCTGTTCCTTGCCGCGGCCATCGCGCCCGCCCAGATTCTCGACCCGGCCAAGCTTCTTCAACCACCCACCGACACCTGGGCAACGTACAACGGCGACTACTCGGGCCGCCGCTTCAGCCCGCTGAAACAGATCCATACGAAGAATGTGGCGGCGATGACGCTGGCCTGGACCTACCGCATCAACACGGGCCCGGGCGGGGGCGGCGGATTTGGCAGTTCGATCAAGGCCACGCCGATTGTCGTCAAGGGAGTGATGTACTTCGCCACGCCCGATCACGCCTGGGCCATCGACGCCCGCAACGGCCGCGAACTGTGGCACTACACCACGCCAACCAAGGGCGGCATCCACATCGGGAACCGCGGCTTTGGCATGTACGGCGACTGGCTGTACTTCGAGACGCCCGACAACCATCTGGTGAGCCTGAACGCCCGCGATGGCAAGGAGCGGTGGAAGATCGAGATCGCCGACGTGAAGCAGGAATACTTCTCCACGCCGGCGCCGGTTGTGATCCGCAACCACGTGATTGTCGGCGTGGGCGGCGATTCCCTGGATGTGCCGGGTTATCTGGAATCGCGCGACCCGGAAACCGGCGCCGTCAAGTGGCGCTGGAACACCACGCCGCGTCCCGGCGAGCCGGGCGCCGAAACCTGGCCTAACAAGGATGCGATGGAACACGGCGGCGGCATGACCCGGATGCCGGGCACCTACGATCCCGAACTGAACCTCTACTACCTGGGCACGGGCAACCCGAATCCGGTGATGGCCGGGCAGGGACGAATGGGAGACAATCTCTGGACCTGCTCGATTGTGGCCCTCAATGCCGATACGGGGAAGATGGTCTGGTACTTCCAGCCCTCGCCGCACGATACGCATGACTGGGATGCCGTGCAGACGCCGGTTCTGATTGACGGCGTGATTGATGGGAAGCCGCGCAAGCTGCTGGCCCAGGCCAGCCGCAACGGGTATTACTTCCTGCTGGACCGGGTGACCGGCAAGCGGCTGGTGACCAAGCCGTTCATCCCGGTGAATTGGACCAAGGGCATTGACGCCAAGGGGCAGCCAATCCCTGATCCGAAGAAAGAACCGCAGCCGGATGGCTCCCTGGTGGCACCGTCTTCGAACGGCGGCACCAACTGGCCGCCCCCCAGTTTCAGCCCCGATACGGGTTTGCTGTACGTTCAGACGCAGTCTTCCTGGAGCATCTACTACCTGACCGACACGGAAGGCAAGCCGCAAGGCTGGGGCGGGCGCGACCAGATGCTGACGGCTCGAAGCGCGCTCAAGGCGATCGACTATCGCACGGGTGATGTGAAGTGGTCGCACGAGTATCCGGGGCGCGGGTTTGGCATGCCCGGCGTGCTTTCCACGGCGGGCGGCCTGGTGTTTACCGGCGACCCGAGCGGCAACTTCATCGCCTACGACGCCGCGGCGGGCAAGCCGCTGTGGCACAGCCGGCTGACCACGGCCGTCTCGAACGGCCCCATGACGTATGAGATGGACGGCCGGCAGTACGTGGTGGTGGCCGCGGGCGACACGCTTTATGGCTTTGCCATGATGGCGTCCTGGAAGTAGGGCTAAAAACACGCTATTCTAGAAAGAGGGACTCCCGTGCCGATCCGCCGGGATTGTTGTCCCGAGACCTTTTCTCCCGAGATTGCCATGACCAACGCACTGCTGGCCCGTTTCATCGAACAGAAGAAGCGCACCGATATCCCCGAATTCCGCACCGGCGACACGATTCGTGTTCACGTCAAGATCCGTGAAGGCGACAAAGAACGCCTTCAGGCCTTTGAGGGCACCGTGATCGCCCGCAACAACACCGGCATGGGCGAAAGCATCACCGTCCGCAAGGTCAGTTTTGGCCAGGGCGTGGAGCGCATCTTCCCGGTGAATGCTCCCGTGATCGATCATATCGATGTCGTGCGCACGGGCCGTACGCGCCGTTCCAAGCTGTACTATCTGCGCGGCCTGAAGGGCAAGGCGGCGCGCCTGCGGGAGCGCGTCTAACCGCGCGGGGAACTCCCCCTTTGGCCAAGCCGGCATCCGGATACCACGAACGCGCCTGTCACGCACTGGGTTTCGTGCGTGTGGCCGGCGTGGACGAAGTGGGACGCGGATGCCTGTTCGGCCCGGTGACCGCCGCGGCGGTGATTCTGGACCCGGCACGCCCGGTTCGCGGCCTGCGCGACAGCAAGCAACTGGAACCGGAGGAGCGTGAGCGTCTGGCCGTTCTGATCCGTGAGCGTTGCGTGGCGTGGGCAGTGGCGGAAGCATCGGCCGCTGAGATCGACCGGATCAACATTTTGGAAGCCTCGCGGCTGGCCATGCGGCGCGCCGTATCGCAACTGGCTCCCCCGCCCGATTATCTGCTCATCGACGCCATCGAGATCGATTACGCGGTGCCGCAGAAGCCCATCATCCACGGAGACGCCCTGTCGCGATCGATTGCCGCGGCATCGATTCTCGCCAAGGTGCACCGGGACGGCACGATGGCGGAGTGGGAGGCCCGGTATCCAGGTTACGGGCTGGCCCGGAACAAGGGCTACGGCACAGCGGAGCATCTGGAGGGCCTCCGGTCGCTGGGACCGGCCCCCGATCACCGGCGAAGTTTTGAGCCGGTGCGCCAGACCCGCCAGTTGACCCTGTTCCCGGAACAGGCGGAGGCGGCCCATGCCTGATCCCACACCCCGCCGCTACTCGGCGGCGGAAAAGATGCTGGGCCTGGCGGCCGTGATCTTCTCGTTTGGCATCGGATTTTTCCTGATGCTGTTCCCATGGCTGGAGGAATGGAACTCCAACTATTTTTCGGCGATGATTGAGCCTGTGGGCGTCTGGGGCAACGCCTACTTCCGGGGCGCGGTGAGTGGAGTGGGCGTCATCAACATCTATATCTCGTTCCTGGAAGTCTTCCGCCTGCGCCGTTTCGCCGAAACCAGCGATCCGGAATAGCCCGCGTCAAACGCCTGATAAGATAAGGATTACCGTGAGCAAAGAGAACCCAACCAACACCTCCACCGCGGAGGAACAGACCAAGCCGGAGGCTCACAAGGGCAACCCTCCGCGCGGCACCATCGCGGAGTGGACGGTGACCATCCTGCTGCTGCTGTTCGGCACCACGACGCTGGTGCAGGCTTTTGTGATTCCCACCGGGTCCATGGAAGACACGCTGCTCATTGGGGACCATCTTCTGGTGGACAAACTGGCCTTCGCGCCGCCCGGCCCCATCAGCCGGTACATCCTGCCCTACACCGACGTGAAACGCGGCGACATCATTGTCTTCCGGTATCCGGTGAATATCCGTGACACCTTCGTCAAGCGGGTGATCGGCATGCCGGGGGACCGGATCCGCATTGTGAACAAGCAGGTTTTTCTGAATGGCACGGCGCTTCCGGAGCCGTACAAGTATCACAAGACCGAGTACATCGACTCCTACCGGGACAACTTTCCCAGCGAGCCGAACCAGCGCCTGTCCGAATCCGGCGACAGCATGCTCGAAAAGAACGTCGATCCGGTGACCCGGGAAGTGATTGTGCCGGAAGGCCATTATTTCGCCATGGGCGACAATCGCGACCACTCGCTCGACAGCCGGTATTGGGGCTTTGTGCCGCGCGGCAACATCATTGGAAAGCCGGTCATCATCTATTGGTCCTACGATGCGCCCACGGAGCGTCTGGCGGGTTCGTTCCTTTCGTTTGACCATGCCAAGGACCTGGCGATCAATTTCTTCAGCAAGACACGGTGGAAGCGGTCGCTCAACGTGATCCGCGGCCACGAGATTCCGTCGAACAAATAGCCTTTTTCATGCCGGGGCAACATTACCACGGCCTCATCCTCGCCGGAGGAAGGGGCACGCGTTTCTGGCCGTTGAGCCGTAAGAGCCGCGCCAAGCAGGTGCTGAACTTCTTCGGAGAACGGTCGCTGATCCAGCAAACCGTGGACCGGCTGGGGCCGGTCATCGCGCCGGAGCGGATCTGGGTACTGACCAACGATCATCTGCGGGATGAAATCGTGCGGCAGTTGCCGGAGGTGCCGCGGCGGCAGATCATCGCCGAACCGGCGCAGAGGAACACGGCGCCGGCGATCGGGCTGGCGGCGAAGGTGATCGAATCCATGGATCCGGAAGCCGTGATGGGCGTATTCCCGGCGGATCATGTGGTGGAGAAGCCGAAGCGCTTCTTGCGTATGGTGCGGCCGGCACTCCGCGCGGCGGCCGCGGGCCGGATTGCGGTGCTGGGCATCCAACCACGGTGGCCCGAGACCGGCTACGGCTATATCGAGTTTCCACCGGGAGCCGAGGCCGGCTCCACGGTTCCGGTCGCGGTGCGCCGATTCCGGGAAAAGCCGGATCAAGCCACGGCCGAACAGTTCCTGGCCGCGGGACATTACTGCTGGAACGCCGGCATGTTCTTCTGGAAGGCAAGCCGTGTGCTGGATGAACTGCGCCAGCATCTGCCAGCCACCGCCGCACTGCTTGACCGCCTGCCCGGGTTCCATTCACGCCGGTTCACGGCGTCGATGAATGATCTGTTTCCCCAGTGCGAGAACATCTCGATTGACTACGCCGTGCTCGAGCGCGCCAAAGAGATTTGGGGCTTCGCGACGGACGATATCGGGTGGAACGACGTGGGAAGTTGGAACGCGGTTTATGAGTTGGATCGCGGCGATGCCACGGGCAACGTGGTCCGCGGGGAAGCGATCCTTGAATCCAGCCGCGGGAACTACGTGAATGCCCACGGCAAGCTGGTGGCGCTATTGGGTGTGGACAACCTGGTGGTTGTGGACACGCCCGACGCGCTGCTGATCGCCGACCGTTCCCGCGCCCAACAGGTGGGCGATATCGTGAAGATGATCGAACGGCACGGCCGGCACGAGCTGCTCTGATCGAACGTGATCGAACGCACGCAAGTCGAAATTCGCAACCTTCGAACAGCCGGGATCCTGGGTGTCGGCGAGGAGGAGCGCGCCGCGCCGCAGCCGCTTACCGTGAACCTGTGGCTCGAAATCGACCCCGGGGAATCGCCGCAAACAGACTCCATCGGCGACACAGTGGATTACCGGCGTGTCCGCGATGCCGTGATTGAGCGGATCGAGACCAGCCGGTTTCACCTGCTCGAAGCCTTGGCCGCGGCACTGATCAGCGATCTTGCAAAAGAGCCCCGCATCATTGCCGCGCGCATCTCGGTGGAGAAGCCGGGCGCCTTGCGGCTGGCCGATTCGGTGGCGCTTACGGTTTCCTGGCGGCGGCGTCCGGTCCCGGAAAATCCTTCGGCGGCCTCTGGGTAACCTTCCCGGTGGCCGCCCACTCTGTTCCACGCTGGAAGGTGGCGGCAAAACCGGTGCAGTTCATCGCCTCCACGTTGTGGCCCAGGATAGTGTGGAAGATGCGGCCCTTGCCGTAGGTCAGCGTCATGAGCGCCAGCTCATGTTCGCCGGTGCCGCCCGTGTCCTTGGCGGAAAAGGCAGTCGCAAGCACCGTCATGTTCTTTGCCGGCCCCCGCAGGCTGTCGTAGAGTTCATCGGTGGCGTGCAGCCAGACCGGTGGCAGGCCACGCAGGATGGGATGCCTGGGTTCGCGCGCCGTCACCTGATAAGCGTGCTGGCGTCCGTGATGCCCGCCCTTGCCGGGCGTGGTGTCGTGCACCACCTTGCCATCGCGCCACCGCACCATGGGTCCGCTCTTTTCATCGCGCCCCATCCAGCCGCCAACGCCGATCATCTCGTTGTAGGCGGTCCATTGAGGGAACGCGTTGTCGGCGGCGTGGACTGAGACGAAACCGCCACCGCCGCTGACGAACTTCTCAAAGGCCGCCTGCGTGGCGGGCGGCCAGACAGAGCCCCCGCCGAAATCGGAAAAGTTGGAGATCACCACATCGTAGGCCGCAAAATCCGGCTTAAAGCCGCTGATGTCGGCCCCTTTGGGCGGCGCGGTCGCGACATCCACGGTGAACAGTCCCGTGGCTTCCAACTGTTTCTTGAGAACCGGGGTGGTCTGCTGCCAGGCGTGATTGTTCTGCCCGTCGACGATCAGCGCCTTGCGCGGCGCGGCGGCAAGGACAGAGGCAAGAATCACGAATCCAAAACCGCGGGCCACGGCCATAAGCCCTCTCATTTCACTGCCACCAGCGTGTTCAAATCGACGCCCGCCGGGTTCTTCTGATCAACCGCCGCGGGCACCGGCACGGACACTTTGAGGTCCAGCTTCTTGCACGTCGTGGGGGTGCAGGCCTGGCCCTTGATGGTGACCATGGCCGGGCCCGCGCCGTCCCGCTTGACGGGCGCGGCGAAGGTCACCGTGTTTTCGTAGCCCCAGCTATACCAGCGTTCGGCGGGCTTTGAAAAATCGAGCGGCGGCGATTGCAGCCATCCCCCGTTGACGCTAAGGCCGCTGGCCACCGCCAGTTCGGTGGGGAGATCGATGCCAAGCGATGGCTTCCCCGCCAGCTTTTCGTCGGCACGCTTCTTGTTGTCGATGGTGAACGTGTGCCAGCCGGGCTCCAGCTTTCCTTCAATCACCAGATAGCCGCCATCCACGCGGGCTCGATAGGAGAGGAACGGCCGGTCCTCGTGATACGACTCAACGGGCGCGGACCATTCTCCCGCCCAGGCTGCCGCCGCCATGGTAAACAGAGCGATCTTTTTCATTTTCGGAAACTCATGCGGAAAGTCTTCAGATCCATCTCCAGGCGCTTGCCATTGCGCAGCACCGTGAGCCGCGCGCTGTCGCCGGGAGTCTTCTTCAGTTTCAGGTACAGCTCGGCGGTATGGGCAAACTCATCGCGCTCCACGCCATCCACCGCGACGATGATATCACCCACTTCCAGCGCATGCGATTTCATCGTTCGCGCGAACTCAGCCACGTACTTCACTTCGCTTGCCAGGCCGCCCGCGGGCAGTTGGAGTTCGGTCCGCTGGGCATCGGTAAGGGGCTTGTCCTCGAAGTAGAGCCGGGGGTCGACGGACGCCTGGCGGAAGCGCAGATCAGTCCACCACCAGCGCTGCGGCAGATCGAACGTCAGGTCCACGGCCTTGCCCTCACGCAGAACGGTGATGCGCACCTGTTTGGCACGGCGATCCACCTTGTCGTAGTTGTGCTGAAGGTCGGCGAAGGTCCAGACGGCGCGGCCGTCCACGGCCGAAATGACATCACCCGCTTTCAGACCGGCGGCCACGGCGGCGCCCGCCGCCTCCTTCACCGCCAATCCGCGCGGGACGTCCAGATGGATGCCGATGGTCTTGATGTCCGGGGACCGGTAGAGATGCCTCAGCTTGTCGAGCGTGCCGTCCTGTTCGCGATGCTGATTCTGATAGTCGGCGATCAGGTGGCATTCAACGCATTGGTTCTGCGCGAATGTGCGCTCAACCAGCATCGGAATCTGGCGCGGGAAGGCCGCCGGAGGGCGCGCGAACTTCGCCAGCTTGCCGTCCATGTACTGGCGATGAAGCTCCAGCCCTTGCCGGGCCGCCAGTTCCAGGCTCTCCAGGTTGAGGTAAGTATCGGGCGACGCCGAGTCGCGGCCGCCGTAGCGCATGTAGATCTGCTCGTCGGCGTTGAGCATGTAGAAATAGATGGCGTTGTTGCGGTCATGCTCGAACAGGCCGATATCCACGTTGTCCATGCGGGTGATGCGCAGGCAGACGTACTGGCTCAACTGTTGGCCCAGGGGCGAACTTTTCGGTGACAGCACAACCTGTGCGTCAAAGGCGCGGCCCGATATTCAAGCCTCGCAGCGGAACTCAAGGAAGATCGGTTTGCCGGTCTTCCGCGATTCGGCCAGCGCCTGCTGGTAATCGCCCACCCAATTCAACCCATCATCCTGCGCGGTGAGTGCGGCACAGGCGGCCAGAGAGAGCAATGCGGTGAATTTCATGGGAATGAGCGGCTACCTATTAGTTTAGGCGAAGCACTTCAGCGTGTGGTTACCGGTCCCCCATGCCGAGCCCCCATACCGGGTCATGATGCCGGGTCATGATGCCGGTTCATAATAGGAGACAGATGCACCGGACGTTGGCCCTCGCCGCCTGCCTGTCCGCGCCCCTGGCCGCGCAGCCCGCCGGCGGCGCTGAGACTCTCGACAGGACTGCGTTTTTCGAGAGAAAGATCCGGCCGGCGCTGGCCGCGCACTGTCAGGCATGCCATTCGTCGAAGTCCAAGGCGCCCATGGGAGGCCTGGTGCTCGACCAGCCTTCGGGCATCCTTCGAGGTGGCAGCCGCGGCCCCGCCGTCGTCCGCGGGAACCCCGGAACAAGCCTGCTGCTGCAGGCGCTGCGATACGCGGGCGGCCTTCAAATGCCCCCGGCGGGGAAACTGCCCGCCGCCGTGATCAGCGATTTCGAGGAATGGATTGCCTCCGGGGCAGCGATCCCTCGGGATACCACGCCGGAAGCGGCCCCCGCCGCCAAGGGGCCGGACTTCACGCGGGGCCGCCAGTGGTGGGCCTTCCAGCCGCTGGCCGAAATCGCCGCGCCCGCCGTCTCGACACCTGCATGGCCGAAAACAAAGATCGATCATTTTGTTCTGGCCGCACTCACGAGAAACAAGCTGGCGCCCTCGCGGGAAGCCGCGCGCCGCACGCTCATCCGCCGCGCCTCGCTGGACCTGACGGGTGTTCCACCCTCCTATGCCGAAATCGAAGCCTTCGCCGCCGACCCCCGGCCGGATGCCTATGAGAAGCTGATCGGCTCACTGCTGCTGTCGCCCCGGTACGGCGAACGTTGGGGCCGCCACTGGCTGGATGTGGCTCGCTGGGCGGAAGACAACCCCACTTCGGAAGCCACCAATCAACCTTATCCATTCGCATGGCGGTATCGCGACTGGGTGATTGAGGCAATGAACGCCGACATACCCTATGACCGCTTTGTGAAGATGCAACTGGCGGCCGATCAGCTTCCCGGCTTCCGGCGGGACGACCTGCGGGCGCTCGGATATCTGGGCGCGGCCCCGGTGTATCACAAGGACGCGCGTCTGTCCAAAGAGGTGATCGAGACTCTCTCCACGGACGATTGGGACGAACGCGTGGATGCGGTGACCCGGGGCATTCTGGGCCTCTCCGTTGCCTGCGCCCGCTGCCACGACCACAAATTCGACCCCATCTCCGCGCGCGACTACCACGGCCTGGCGGGCGTCTTCGCCAGCACGATGATCGTCAAGCGTCCGCTCACCCCTATCGACCCGGCCACGGAATCGCGGCTGGTCTGGAACCAGGACCGGATCACGCGGCTCGACTACATGTCGAAGATGCTGACCGGGGAGCCGGGCACGAGTCCTGAGGAGTCTCGCAAGCGGGTGATTGCCATGACCGCCGAGTCGGATGCGCTCAAGCGCGAAACTCCGGCGTTCGAAGGCCCCCTGGCACACGCGGTGATCGATGCCGGCGTCTGGGTGAACGGAACCGATTCGGAGTTGACCACGCTCGATTTCCGCATGGGCGTGCCCCGCGACCTGCCCGTCTTTCGCGGCGGTAACGTGGCCAACCCGGGCGAGATCGTGCCGCGGCGCTTCCTCACCGTGCTTGAGCCGGGCGAGCCCGCACCGTTCCGGCATGGCGCGGGGCGGCTGGATCTGGCGGAGAAGATTTTCACGGCAGCGGCGCCGCTGGCCGCTCGCGTCATCGTCAACCGCGTTTGGGGCTGGCACTTCGGCCGCGCGCTTGCCGCCACCCCCAGCGATTTGGGCACTCAGGGAGAACGGCCCACGCATCCCGAACTGCTGGACGATCTTGCGGCGCGATTCATTGCCAATGGATGGTCCCTCAAGTGGCTGCACAGGGAGATCATGCTTTCGGCCGCCTACCGCCAGGACAGCCGGCCGGACGCGAAGGCCGCGTCCATCGACCCAGGAAATCGCTGGCTCTGGCGCATGACGCCGCGGCGGCTTGAAATGGAGTCCTGGCGCGATCGGATGATCGAGGCGGCCGGTGGTCTTGACCCCGCCATGTATGGCCCCAGCAGCGACCTGGAGGACAAAGCCAACCTGCGCCGCACTGTGTACGCGCGGGTGAGCCGGGGCCGTCTGAATGCGGTCTTCAAGCTTTTCGATTTCCCGGATGCTTCACAACACAGTCCGGCGCGCGAGGTGACCACCTCACCGCTGCAGCAATTGTTCGCCATGAACAGTCCGTTCATGCTGGATCAGGCACGGCGTCTGGCCGGCCGGGTGGAATCCGTGGAAGAACCGGCGGCGCGCGTCCGGCAGCTTTACCGGCAGGCCCTGGGCCGCGATCCGTCGGCCCGCGAACAGGACTTGGCGCTCAGCTTCGCCACCACGCCCGAACGCTGGAAGCAGCTTGCGCAGGCGCTGCTGGCTTCCAATGAGATGATGTTTCTGGAATGAACCGCCGCGATTTTGTCCAGTCCTTGAGCGGAGGCTTCGGCCTGATGGGCCTGGCCGGCGCGCTCGCCGCCGAGCAGCCGCGCCCGGTCTTCCGCGCGCCGCACTTCACGCCGAAAGCCCGCCACTCCATCTTCCTGTTCATGACAGGCGGGCCCTCGCACATCGATCTTTTCGATCCGAAGCCACTGCTTGCGCGCCACGCCGGCGAACGCCCCGGCGCCGTCGATGTGCGCACCGAACGCACCACCGGCGGGCTTCTGCCATCGCCCTTCCAGTTCCAACGCCACGGGCAGGCCGGCATCGAGGTGAGCGAGCTGCTGCCCAACCTCGCCAGGACCATCGACGAAATCGCGGTGGTGCGAGGCATGTACACCTTCAACCCCACGCACACACCGGCGCGCAACCTCATCCAATCGGGCAATATCGCAGCCACAAGGCCCACGCTGGGGGCATGGCTGAGCTACGGTCTTGGAACGGAGAATCAGAACCTGCCGGGCTTCGTGGTGTTGAGCCCCGGCAACAATGGCGGAGCCCTGTGGCGGTCCGGCTTTCTACCCAGCGAACACCAGGGAACGGCCATCAATCAGGCGGAACCGGTGCCGGAGAAGATGATCCGGTACCTGCGCAACCCCGATCTGGCTCCGGCCTCGCAGCGCGAACAACTCGATCTGGCGCAGGCTTTGAATCGCGAGCACGCGGCTGGGTTTGGCCCCGATCCGTTTCTTGAAGGGCGCATTCAGGCGATGGAAACGGCATATCGAATGCAGTTCGCGGCGCTCGATGTTTTCGATCTCGCCGGTGAGCCCGCGCACATCCGGCGGCTCTACGGCTCAAGCCAGTTCGCCAACGGCTGCCTGCTGGCGCGCCGTCTGGTTGAGCGCGGCGTGCGCACGGTGCATGTCTACTACGGCCAGGGGCAGGTGTGGGACGACCATAAGTCGATCAACAAGAACCTCAAAAAGCGATGTCCGGACATGGATCAGGCAGCGGCCGCGCTGATCCTGGACCTGAAGCAGCGCGGGCTGCTGGAGGAAACCGTGATCGTGTGGGGCGGCGAGTTTGGCCGCACGCCGGTCTCTGAGAGCGGGGACGGCCGCGACCACAACCCCTACGGCTACACAATGTGGCTGGCTGGAGGTGGGATCCGGGGCGGCCAGGTCCACGGTGCCACGGATGAGTTCGGCTTCAAAGCCGTTGAGAACCGCGTCAGCATCCATGACCTACATGCCACGCTGCTTCACACACTGGGCATTGACCACGAACGGCTCACGTATCGCTATGCCGGCCGCGACTTCCGCCTGACTGACGTGCACGGACAGGTGGTCCGTCCGCTGCTGGCATAACGGGCTGCCCTTCGTACCATCTTTGGGGATTGATTAAGGCTTCACGCTGAACACCGCTACGCCCGATTCCTTCCCGCCCGGATTCCTCACCTGCACCCGCACCTCGCCGGGGCGTTCGAAAAGCTCAGAAGGCACAAGCGTGGAGAGCCGGTCGACATCCCCAAAGTTGGTTTCAAGTTCGACACCACCAAAGATAATCTTTGAGCCGGGCACGAAGTTCTCACCGGTGAGGCCAAGCGCGGCGCGGCGTCCGGGTTGTTCATTGAAGGGCTGGCCGGCGCGGGTTTCCGGCGGGAACAACTGCCCGATTCTGGGCGGCGGGCCATCGGCTTTGAGCACAATCCAGGGCACAACGTTTGAAAAGCGCCCATCAGGCAACTCCACCTGCACCACGTGGATGCTGTCGCGGGCGTAGAGCTCCGGCGGGACCACAGCTGAAAGCACCGTTCCGTTGCCGGTGGAGGTATCCAGCCGATGCGGACCCAGCCGCACTTTGGCCCCTTTTTCAAGATTGCGCCCAGTGAGGCTGATCGCTTCCGAGCCATCCGGCATCCGGTTGAATGACGCGCCGGCCAGAACTTTTTCCGGAATCACGCTTTCGATATGGGGCATCGGTTTTTGCACCGCGCGGTCCGCCTGGCGCACGCACCCGGCCGGCAAAAGCAGCCATGGAATCAACCACCCAGTTCGCATTGTTCTCACTCCAAACGGAACACACTATAACGATTGTCGGCGTAGAGCAGGCTTGCGCCTGGCAGCGGATCGAACCGCCCGGTCAGGCCGGTCGAGGCAAGGCTGGGCCCGAACAGGTTGCCGGCGGAAGCAGCCCGGGACCGGTCCACGAAAAGATAGCGGAAGCCGGCGCCGCGCAGCCGCCCCAGAATCTCGCCGACGGAGGCTGAGCCGCGGAGAAAATCGTAGTTGTAGTCGCCAAACCAATCGCCAAAGGACTCCCCGGCGACATGGTAACGCGTCTCATCGGTAAACAGCAGGTACGTGCGGGCAAGGCCGCCGGAATCGCGGTTCAGCGCACGCGCCGCCGGATAGTAGGGCAGCGATTCGGCCAGCGCCTGGCTGGCCGCTGCCTGCGTCACCGGAGGCACCTGCATCAGGCGCACCATGGTGCTGGCGGTGAGCCCGGCATGAATCGCCAACAGCGCCAACACGGCCCCCGGCGGCCGCCCGCGATAGAGAGCCATGGCAAGGCAAGCCATGAGCGGCAACAGGCTCGCAAGGTAACGCATCACCTGCCCGGTGGCAAACCAGAAGCAGAAATAGAGCAGAACCAACAGCGCCGGTAAGCGCCAGGTGGCGGGTAACCGCCGGCGAACTGCCGCCAGAGCCAGCAGCAGCAGACCGGCGGGGCCGAAAACGTATGGGTCAGCAAAGAGGTTGGGGTTGCCGGCGATCATGCGGAAGGGCAACAGGGCGAGCGCCACCGGATCGCGGCCATGGCCGTACCGCAGGCTGACACGGGCCAATTCCCTGCCCTCCTTGTCGTCTTTCAGGAAGAACGGCGCGGCCGGGCTGCCTGTGTTGGCAAGCGATCGCTGCCACCAGGGTACGCCGCACAAGACAGCCGTCACGGCGATGGCCGTCAGCGGGCGGAGGCGGCGCGTGACAGCCACGTAGGCAAGGCAGGCCAGCGCCACCATCACCGCGCCCTGCAGCTTGGTGGTGCTGGCCAGAGCCAGCGCCGCCGCGGCAGTCCACAGGCTGGCGAAGTTGGAGGAACGCGATTCGTGAACCAGCAGGAGCACACCGGTTGTGAACCAGGCCGAAAGCACCAGATCGGCATACTCCGCGCGAGCCACCCAATGGAACACGGGCGAGGTGAAGACGAACAACAGGCCTGCAAGCCACAGTGCGCGGCGCCGGATCCAGCTTGCGGCGAAAGCCAGCCCGAAGGCCAGGATGAGCAGAAACTCCAGATTGATCAGCTTCAGCAGCGTGTCCTCGCCCAGCAGGATCCAGTGGCGCAGATAGAGCAGCACACCCAGGTGCGGCTGAGCATTGAAGCGCATGCCGCCCTGAAATCCCAGGCGTCCGGTTTCCTTGTAGGCGCGGGCGGCGGCCATGTGATAGGACGTGCTGTCGAAGTCCGCCACGGGCAGCATGAGGTCCGCGGTGAACAGGAGCAGGGGAACCAAGAGCACAAGCGCCCACCGCAAGGGCACGCGGAGCGAACGCCACGGAGAGGCGGCCCAGGGCCAGGCGCGCGTCAGAGTAAGTATCGCCACTCCGGCGGCGAGCATACCCAGTTCCAGTCCGAGGACGCTGCGCGGACGGATGCGATAGAACAGTCCGAAGCCCAGGAGCATCATGGCGGCGAATCCGCCCCCCAGACAGAGTGCCGCGGCCCCTCGCAAGGCAGGAGGAAGTGAACGGCCGGCGGCGCGGCAGATCAGGCGCAGCAGGGCCGCGCCCATCGCGTAGTCGACGGCAATGACACCCAGGGTCAGCAGCAGATTCTGGAGCATCCACCGAAGAAGCAGCGCGAGGTTGAGATCGCTTTCCCGCAGTGCACGCAGAAAGAGCCAGAGGTTGTCGGCCCACCAGTCCGGAAAGGGCCAGGGCCAGGCGAAGGTCATTCTACGTTCCGGAGCCGCGTGCTTCCAGCACTCTGACGGGCGTAGCGGCGCGCTCAAGCGGCGCGAAGCGGTACTTGATGAGCGTCCAAAGCGCCTCTACACCATCCTGCCAGCGAATCTTCTTGCCTTCCAGGATGCCGCGCGCGTTGTATGAGATGTTCACCTCATGGATCACGTGGCCCAGGCGGCGCATCTTGGCGGTGACTTCCGGGCAGAACTCGAAGCGGATGCAGCGCAGGCGCACGCTGCGCAGCGCCTCGGTGCGAAACGCCTTGTAGGCAGTGGCTTCGTCGGTGATGCCGGCGCCGTAGAGCAGGTTCGCCGTGACGGTGAGAATGCGATTGGCGAGCCAGTTGGCGAACTTCATGTTGCGGGGCCGGGTGGCGAAGCGGGAGCCGTACACCACCGTGGCCCGGCCATCCACCAGGGGCTGCAGAACCGCGACATAGTCCTTGGGGTCGTACTCCAGGTCGCCATCCTGAACCAGGATGATGTCGCCGGACGCCTTCCGGATACCGACGCGGAGCGCCGCGCCCTTGCCGAAGTTTTCGAACGTGGAATGAACGTGCAGAAGCGAAGCGGCGTGATAGCGCGCCAGGAGTTCGGTGGTGCCATCGGTTGAGCCGTCATCAACCACGATCACCTCCCGGGTGCACCCTGCCGGCAGGGGCGCGGCGAGCACGCGGTCCAGCACCTGGCCCAGGATGTGGCGCTCATTGTAGACCGGAATGACGATGGAGACCTTCACGGGCGCTCCAGTACGGCGAGGATGGACTGGCCGACGGGGGGCTCAATCCAGGACTCGAGCCGGCGTTCGACAGGAACAACGAAGCGATCGAAGGCGGCAATCTGGCTGTCGGACTGTTCGGTGCGCCGGAAAAGCCGCGCATTGGCCCACCAGCCAAAGAACCCCAGGAAGTTCATGAAACGAAGCAGCCGCGGGCGCAGGCCGGCGGCGCGCGCGGTGGCGGCAAGGCTGCGCTTGGTGTAACGGCGGTAGTGGCCCAGGTTGTGGTCGATGGATCCGTAGAGGGCGGCGAAGGCGGGCACCAGAAGGACCACGCGTCCGCCCGGGGGCAGGATGCGTCCCATGCGTTCCAGGAGCAGACGGTCGTCCGAAATGTGTTCAAGAACGTTGAGGCAGGCGACGGAATCAGGCCGCTCACGTTCGATGTCGAGAAAAGCCGGATCCAGGGCGTCCATGGCGTGGGCGGTCAGATTCGTGTAGTCCGCGTAGCGGCGGCGGAGGAGGCCTACACACTCCGGTTCGAGATCGATGGCGATGACGCGCTCGCGATCCAGCAGGTGGCCGGTGAAGTTGCCAAGACCACAACCGATTTCGACGACGCGGCGCCCCAGGTGGCGGAGACACACTTCGGCCTGCCAGGCAAAGTACCGGCGGGCTCCGGTCATGCGCTGCTGATCGCGAACCACGTATTCGACGGCGGGTGACAGAATCCCCATCATAGCGCGCGCCGGTTATCATCTAGAGTTGATGCAGCGGTTGCAAGTACTGGCCTCGCGGGCCTGGTGGGCGGCGCCTCTGGCCGTTTTCGCGGCCCTCTACTACGGCACACTGGATATCTGGTTCATGGCCGATGATTTCGCCTGGCTTGGGTTGCGGTTGTCGGTCAACCAGCCGATGGATCTGGTTGATGCTCTGTTTGGCCCGAAGGCACAGGGCACCGTACGGTTTCTGAGCGAACGGGCGTTTTTCATGACGTTCGAGAAGCTGTTCGGAATCAACGCCCTGCCAATGAAGCTGTTCGTGCTGGCGACGCAGGCGGCGAATCTGGTGCTTCTGGGCCTGATCGCACGGCGGCTCACCGGGACGGTTTGGGCCGCCGTGCTGGCGCCCGCCGCCTGGTGCTTCAATGGCGGCCTGGCGGTGGCGCTGAGCTGGATGTCGGCGTACAACCAGGTGCTTACGTCGTTCCTGCTGCTGGCGGCCTTGTACAGCTTCATGCACCGCAGGATGGGGCTGGCGTGGGGAGCCTTTCTGCTGAGCTTCGGGGCCCTTGAGACGGTGGTGGTTTTTCCGGGCCTGGCGCTGGTCTACACCTGGTTCCACGAACGGCCGCAGTGGCGTCAGGCGGTCTGGTTTGCCGTGCCTTCGGCGGTCTATACCGCGCTCCACCTGTTCGTGATTCCGAAGGTGAAATCGGATCCGGCGTATCAGTTGCACGTGGATTTTTCGATTGCCTCAACGCTCTGGACCTACTGGACCTGGGCGATTGGCGCCGTGCGGCTGCCTCAGTTCATTCAGTTCAATCAGAGCCGAGCCGAACTGGGCGGGGCCGTGCTGAGCGCGGTGCTGCTGGGCTTCCTGGTCTGGTGTGCCGCGCGCCGGGAACTTCGCGTGGCGACAGGGCTGGCTTGGTTCTGCCTGCTGCTGGCGCCGGTTTTGCCCCTGCGCGACCATGTTTCGGACTATTACCTGGCTTCAGCCGGGCTTGGATTCGCCCTTCTTGTGGGGGATCTTACAGTGCGCGCGTGGCGGCTGGGATGGCTGGGGGCAGCCGGGTCCACCATTTGGCTGGGGGTCTGGATTGCGTTTCAGACTCCGCAGGTGACCCATACGGTCGACTACTACCGTAACCGGACCGGCCAGGTACAGGCCATGGTGGAAGGCGTGGTAGAGGCTCACGAGCGCCGGCCGTTGGAGCGCATCGTGCTGTCGGGGGTGGAGCCAGAGTTTTTTTGGGCGGGGTTTTTCGACAACCCCTTTCGTCTCTATGGGATGCCGCCGGTGTACCTGACACCCGGGTCCGAGAAGCGGCTGGGCAACCTGCCGGGATGGGCCCGCCCTGAGGACTTTGTGGCTCCGGGTCCCGGGATCGTTTCACTGATTGAGAACGGTCACGCGGCGGTGTACGCGGTGGAGGGTGACCGGCTGCGGAACGTGACGCGGATCTATTACAAAACCGAGGGCCAACGGGCGTCGGCGGTGGTGCCGCCGTACGCGAATGTAGGGGATCCGCTCTATGACCGGCAGCTCTCGGGCGAGTGGCACACGCCGGAGAACGGGTTCCGTTGGATGGGCCGGTCGGGTGGGGTTGAGTTGGGACGGCCGGGAGTGGCCGGGAAGAGGGTTTATGTTTCCGGATACGTTTCAAGTGAGATGTTTACAGATAGCACCACCCCAAGGTTGAAACTAGTGGCCGAGCGTGCTACCATATCCGATATCCCGCTTGAGACGCCGGATGGGACCTTTGAGGTTTCGGCGCCTCTGCCAGATTCCCTGGTCGGGGCGGGTTCGTTTCGTATCGAAATTGAGGCCAGCCGGGTGTTTGTGTTGCCGTCGGACGGAAGAACCTTGAGCGTGCTTGTAAAAAGCGTTGCAATCCGGTGACCCTTCTGTAACGTATTCGGAGTTGGCTTCACCTTCTTGAAGGGCACAAAGCCAACTTTTCTGAGAAAAAATCAGCCCGAGGACGACCAAATTCACAGGGAGTTGACGCTATTAGGGATGTAGGCGCTCATGAAAGTGGCGCCAGCGCCGATAGAGAGAAGTCAGAACGGTATGGGCTGGGCTGGGCGAGACGGGCAGATTGGCATGAAAATTGCTGGTCAATTGTGATACAATACCCAGGATGGTGGCCGATAGCCATAAGGTATTGAACGCTCTAGTACTTCAGTTTCAGGTACTGCCGGGTGGACTGGCGGTTCAGTTTCCTTCTTCAAGGAAGTTGAGCGATGGCGGCTCATATTAAATTGAAACTTTTGGAATTTTCGCGCGTCTATTGGGTATTGAAAGACGAAGGTCGAACAGAGCAAGCAGCAAGCCGATAGGGAAGCCGGACGATACGGCGCCCTGGCCTGATGAGCAGGCTTGATAGACATCATTGATTGAAAGGAAGACAAGGGAGAAAGTAGCCATGACAAAAGCAGAACTCAACAAGTTCCGGTCCATTTTGGAGGCCAAGCTCGAAGAGCTCTCGCAAGTCGTGCGCAACCGTGAAGGCATCACAATCGAGAAGAGTGCCGATGCTTTAGACGAAGTGCAGCACGCGGCAGAGCGCGAGCTGGCTATTCGGAATCTGGATCGTGAATCGAATTTGCTCCGGAACGTGAAAGGCGCGCTACGCCGGATCGAGACGGGAAACTACGGAATCTGCCTCCACTGCGAGGACGAAATCAGCATTCGCCGTTTGAATGCCGTACCGTGGGCTCCGTACTGCATCTCGTGCCAGGAGCTGGCGGACCGCAGCCAGTCGCAGGAAGGCGAGCTGTTTGACGACGTGCTCGTGAACGCAGCCTAAAGCGAACAGGCAAGACCGGCAAAAGAGAGGCGTGGGCTGGTTCCCACGCCTTTCGTGTTTTCAGGCGGCGGCCTGATTCAGGAACTCCTGAATACCTTGGCGCCCGCGCAGGAACCAGACCGGATCCTTGTACATCTGGCAGCCCCAGTTGGCCTCCATGGCCATGGCATGGATCTTGAAGGTGATCTGCACGGCGTCCACCTCGGCGCGGAACTCACCAATCTGCTGCGCGTGGCGGAATTCATCACGCAGTGTCTCAAACCACCACTTCATCGCCGTGGCGAGACGGTCACGCACGGGGCCGGGGCGTCCGTCGAATTCGTGGGCAGCGGCGGCAAAGAAGCAACCGCCGGGAAAACCATCCGATTCGATATGGCGCATCCAGGTATCGAGCAACGCTTCCAGCCGGGCACGGCCCCGGGGTACGGCGTGCGAAGGGGCGAGCACCTTACTCTTGAACTGTTCGCTGGCGTAGACCACGGTGGCCAGTTGGAGCTCTTCCTTGGACCCGAAGTGGGCAAACAGACCACTCTTGCTGCAGTTCAGGTCAGCCGCCAGGCGGCCAATGGTAAGCCCTTCCAGCCCTTCGACGGAAGCAATATCAGCCGCCCGCGCCAGGATCCTCCGGCGTGTGCGTTCACCCTGACGTGGCGATTCGCCAGCACGGGCGGTTTCGGCTACCGCGGTCACGGTTCCGTTCCATTCCATGTGTTCCCCAATCCTTACGAATCATCTTAACCAATGATCGAACGAATCACACGGCCCCCGGTATCGGTGAGCCGGCGATTGCGGCCAGCGTGGTAGTAGGTGAGCCGCAGATCGTTCAACCCCATCTGGTGCAGTATTGTCGCGTGCACATCGCGAATATGGTAGACCTCCTCCACCGCTTTGAACCCCAGCTCATTGGTCTGGCCGACGATGCTTCCGCCCCGGATGCCGCCGCCGGCAAACCAGACGGTGAACGCCTTGATGTTGTGATCGCGGCCCTGTTCCTTCTGATCGGCCGGAGTATCAGGAGTGCGGCCGAACTCACCGGTGCAGACAACGAGGGTTGAATCGAGCATGCCGCGCTGCTTCAGATCCTTCAACAGAGCCGCGATGGGCTTGTCGGTTTCCTGGGCGTTCTTGGTGTGGTTCTTCCGGATGTCGCCATGGGCGTCCCAACTCTGGCTGGGTGTGTAGATCTGAACGAAGCGCACACCCTTTTCGACCAGCTTGCGAGCCATCAGGCAGCGTTTGCCGAACGATTCAGTCACCGGATCATTGAGGCCATAGGATTCACGGGTGGCCGGCGTTTCCGCGGCGAGATCGAGCGCCCCGGGAACTTCGGTCTGCATGCGGTAGGCGAGTTCGTAGGAATCCATGCGGGCGGCCAGTTCGGTGTTCGAGAGATGGCGTGAGGCATGTTCGGCATTGAAGCTGCGCAGCAGATCGAGTTGATTCTGGCGCGTTTCCTCGGAGATATCATCGGGACGGCGAAGGTCGCGTATGGGGTCGCCTTTCCAACGCATGACGGTACCCTGATAGACGGCGGGGAGGAACCCGCTGCCCCACTGCTGGGCTCCGCTGAATGGAATGGACCGGAAGTCCGGCAGGGCCACGTAGGCCGGCAGATTGCGGTTCTGCGCGCCCAGCCCATAGGTGAGCCACGCACCCATGGAGGGATTTCCCGGCTGCACGAAGCCGGTATTCATCAGGAACACGGCCGCGGGGTGGTTGCCGTTGTCGGCCTGCACGGAGCGCACAAAGGCGATGTCATCAACGCAGGTGGCGAGATTCGGCAGGAGCTCCGAGACATCCATGCCGCATTGGCCATGCTTTCGGAAGGCGAAGGGACTGGCAACAATGACGCGCTTGCGGGCAAACAGCCCCGGCTGATCGGTAAGCTTCTCCTTCGACCAGTCCATGGGGGTGCCATCGAACTTGGCGAGCGCGGGCTTGGGGTCAAAGGTGTCCATCTGGGAGACGCCACCCAGCATGGCGAGGAAGATGACGCTTCGGGCCTTGGGTGTGTGATGCGGACCGGCGGGGGCCCCCAGCGTGGGGGCCGCTTGCGCCAAGTCGCCCCGCAAGAGGTCGAGCAGGGCGATACCGCCCACTCCGGTCACGCTCTGGTACAGGAACTGGCGCCGCGAATTCAAGGCCATGTTTACTCCAGGTACAGAAACTCGTTGAGGTTGAACAGCACGACGGCAAGATGCCGGAGGCCGGAGGTGTCGCGGGCCAGCAGGGTCTGCGCACGGTCCAATTCGGCGGGAGAGGGGTCGCGTTGGAGAGCCGCCTGGAATGCGTTGCGGATGCTCTCACCCGGAGACCCGCCTGTGACGCGTCCGGCGAAGTGGCGCGCGGCGAGATTCGCCAGATCGCCATTCATCAGGGTGAGCGCCTGCGGGGCGACCACCGTCGGAATGCGGCGGGCGCACGTGCCGCTGTTGTTAGCGACGTCGAAGGTTTCCATGAGCGGGTCGACAACGCTGCGGCGCTGGAAAGTGTAGATGCTGCGCCGGTTCTGCTCGGCGGCGGGAGACGGAAACCACTTGAAAAACTCGAAGCCTTCCGCGACGTCGGCCGGCACCTCGAACAGGGCACCCGGCCCCCCCTGGGCCGCATTGAGCCGGCCGCTCAGGCTGAGCAGGGTGTCGCGCAGCACCTCCGAATCCAGACGCTGCCAGTTCTGGCGCCACAGGAGGCGGTTGCCTGGATCATCGGTCGCGTACCGGGGCGCCTGCTCATTCTCAACCGATTGGCGCCAGGTATTCGAGGTAAGAATGAGGCGGTGCAGATCCTTCACACTCCACTTGCGGGCGACAAACTCCGCGGCCAGCCAGTCGAGCAGTTCCGGGTGCGTCGGCCGCTCCCCGTTGATACCGAAATCGCTGGGAGTGCGGACGATGCCTTCGCCGAAGTGGTGCTGCCAGACCCGATTCGCCATGACACGCGCCGTGAGCGGGTTTTCAGCGCTCGAGATCCATTCGGCCAGTGCGGTGCGGCGCCCGGAACTGCCGCCCTTGAACGGAATCACGGCCGGATTGCGATGGCCGGCGATGCTTTCAAGGAACCCGGGCTCCACTTTTTCCGCCTTGGCGGCGAGTTCACCCGACTGGAGCACATACGTATCGTGAATGGCCGGCACCTGAGGCGGCGTGACATCGCGAACCGTGTAGGCCACGGGCCGGTAGCGGCGCACAGTCTCTGTCAACTCATCCACCTGATCTTTGGCTTCGCGATAGGACTTCCATTCGCCCTGATCGAGAATGTCCTTGTCACGTTCCTGGAAGAAGGCGTTGCGGACGCCCAAGTCCCGAAGGAAGTCCTTGACCGTCTGATGATCTTCTTTCACCTTGCGGATGGCCATGAAGCGCTGCTTGAGCGCCTCGCGGCGCTGGTCCAGGCCGGCGGTGGCGGTCTCCAGCGCGTCCTCGTATCGACGGAAGCGGCGGCGCATTTCGCCCGGATCCTCGGCGGGGATGAACGGGGCGTTGGATTCCTCAATGGCGGTGGCGGCGAAGAAGGCCTGAAGGCGGTAGAAGTCGCGCTGCGGGATGGGATCGTACTTATGGTCGTGGCATTGGGCGCAGCCGGCGGTGAGCCCGAGAAAGACGGCCGATGTGGTGCCGGTGACCTCGTTGAGAAAGTCCTGGCGAAGCTGCTGCTTGGAGTTGGCATCGGCTTCCCATGTGCTCATCCGCAGGAATCCCATGGCCACCAGACGTTCGGGGCCGCCTCCGGCTTCGTCGCCGGCCAATTGTTCCTTCACGAACTCGTCGTAGGGCTTGTTGGCGTTGAACGAGCGGATGACGTAATCGCGATAACGCCATGCCGCCGGGCGTTCGCCATCAATCGCAAAGCCATCGGATTCGGCATAACGGGCCAGATCCAGCCAGTGGCGCGCCCAGCGGGCGCCATAGCGGGGGTCGGCCAGGAGGCGATCGACCAGGCGTTCATAGGCATCCGCCGACCGGTCTTCAAGAAATGCCCGGGCTTCGGCGGGTGTGGGTGGAAGGCCGATAAGACCGAAGTAGAGGCGGCGAAGAAGGGCGCGCGGCGAGGCGGGGGGAGCGGGCCGCATACCGGCGGACTCCAGACGCGAGAGCACGAAGGCGTCGATGGGATTGCGAACCCAGGAGGAGCCGGAAACCGCCGGCGTGGCCGGGCGCCTGGGCGCCTTGAGCAGCCAGGCCAGATGCTGTTCGCGGCCGCTGGCCGGCGTTGCCGCTCGAGGCGCCAGGGCATTAATGGCGCGCGCCAGGCGATCCATCGCAGCGGCATTCAGCGGGGCTCCACCCAGGGGCATGCGGGGTCCACGATCGCCCTTGATGTACTGAATCAACAGGCTGGCGCTCGCGGAGCCAGGGACGATGGCCGCGCCCCGCCGGCCACCCTTTATGAGGCCGTCAAGCGAGGTGACCACAAGGTCCGATTGAGCCTTGGTCCCGTCGTGGCAACCCGCGCAAGCCTTGCTGACGACGGGCAGGATCTCCGTGTTGAAGAGGTTCTGATCCGGGCTCTGCTGCGCCAAGGCAACCGCGGCAGCCATCACAATCAAGGCGGGATTCATGCGTTCGATGCCGCCTTCATTATAGAACCCGGCGCGTACGCTATGCGTCTTCGTGCCGGCTGAAGTGGCGGTCGAGCGCGACCTTGTTCGCCGCGGAGAGGCGTCCGGCGAGGCTCTGCATCTCGCTCTTCGACATGGGTTTGAAGGAGCGCGCCATCTCGGTATTGGCGCGGATGAACTCAAGGCGAGGCATCCCCACGGTGACCACCGACACCGGAAGCGAGAGCGCATAGCGGATAAGATCGTGTGCGGCGGCTCGGCTGGCGCCGGAACCGATGAGACCCTCCTGAGCGGTGGCCTTCATGGCGACGATACCCATCTTTTTGCGCACGGCCACCGGAAGAGCCAGATCCTGGAAACTGGTGCCCGGGTATGGCGTGGGCGGGATGGCTTCCGAGAAGACGTCCCGTTCGTTCTTTTTCCAGAAACCGGCTCCATCGGGGCTCTTGCCTTGCAGACCGGCGTTGAGGGCCATCTGAGTGGCATCGAAATCGTGGCGTTCCAGCGCCTGAGCCAGCGCTTGAGGATCGGCGTGCGAGGTGATGCCGATGTTACGGACGATCTTCTGCTCGCGCAGCTTGTAAAGACCTTCCAGTGCCCCGCCCTTGGCTTCGATCCGTGCCAGGTCAGCCCCATCGCGCAGGCCATGGATATGGAGCACATCGAGGTAGCTTGTCTGAAGCCGCATGAGGCTCCCTTCCGCCAGGCGCATCAGATCATCGGCCTTGCGGGCACTCGTCTTGGTGGCGAGCACCACGCGGTCACGCAGATCACGGGTGGCCTTGCCCACCCAGGTTTCGCTGACGCCGTCGCCATAGGATTGGGCGGTATCCATGTAGGTGATTCCAGACTCGATGGCGGTGCGAATGGCGGCAATGCCTTCGTCTTCGCTCTTGTAGGCCATCCACAGGCGATTGCCACAGCCAAGCGCGAGGATGGACGGGCGCAGGCTGCTGCGGCCGAACGGCCGTGTGGGCAGCGCAGCGGCGCCCGCGGCTGTGGAAGAGGCCGCGGCAATGGCGGCGGCGGATACGAACCGGCGGCGTGAGACATCCATGGACAGCATTGAATCACGACGGCGGCCCGGGTTGCAACACCGGCCGCTAACAGTGTCAACACCATGAGCAGTGAAGGATGGTAGGCGCGGCAGGACTCGAACCTGCGACCACCGGCTTAGAAGGCCGATGCTCTATCCAACTGAGCTACGCGCCCCAAAGGGTGCCTGCTTTCATCACACCATTGGGGCTCGCGGCGGGTCAAGCGGCCGGTCCATTGGGTGGACGGGTGGCTTTCGTGTTGGCCGCCGACGCCGGCCGTTTGTTCGATGTTGCCGACCACGGATTTGATGGTTTCAGCCTGAGCGCGCAGTTGCCGGCTGGCGGCGTCACTTTCCTCGGCCATGGAGGCTGAATGTTCGGCGACATCTGAGATTTCCGTGATGGCAGAATGATCTGCGGGATGCCGCTGTTTTGTTCCTGGCTGCCCCGGGTGTGTTGCTCCACCAGGGTCTTGATGCGGGCGGCAAGATCGTTGAAGCCATTGATCGCGTGCGTCACTTCCCTGAGGCGAGTGGAGCCCTGGCTGGACCGCGAGATGGACTCTTCAATGAGCGCGGCGGTCTCACGCGCTGCCTGGGCGCTGCGATGCGGGAGATTTCGCACCTCATCGGGCAACACGGCAAGACCCTTGCCCGCATCCCCGGCCCGCGCGGTCTCCACCGCGCGTTCAAAGCCAGCAGGTTGGTCTGGATTCCGATTCGATCATCTGGGCCAGGCGCTGATTGGTTGCCCCCACCTGGCTATCGATGTTGTCCATCATGGAGGCCATTGCGCCGGCGGTGGCATTGTTGCGGTGCGTCACGTCGCTGATCATCTGGGAAGAAGACAAGGTCTGAATGAACGCTGGCGACAAGTTCGGAAGCTCCCCGGGGCTGGCGACTCGCTGGCCACCGAAACCCCCGAGGCCGCACGGGCTACTTCTCGTGCGCCCTAGCCAAGTTCACAGGTGGACTGGCGAAGGCTCCGCTAGACCTGCCCGTTGATGACGAACACAAGCGCGACACCGGCGATCAATAGAACCGCCACTGCCCTTTTGATCCAGATGCTGCCTGCTGGGCAGCCTGTTGCGCGGCCGCGCCCCTTTGTCCGCGATGGAAGTCCAGGATTTCATCCGGGGGCTTTCTGGCGCGTCCCTGAGCCGACTCATCCGGGCCGCCCACAGGTTCCTGGCCTCGGCCCGGTGCTGGCGGGCGCGGCACTGAGACCTCTGTCAGTTGGAGTCCACTTCGCGGTTGGCATTGAGCCGGCTGAAGACGTTGCGGTCGACGTCCACCGTGACGGTTCCGTCATCACCGGCCATCTCCTGCCGCAATTGAGAGGTGCTATCGATTACCTGCTTGGCCGCCTGCTCTCCCAGAGTGTGGCGGTATCGTAGAGTACAGCGTATGAAGTTGTTAAACCGAAGAGCGTGGCTGCAATTCGCGGGTTGGCCTCTTGGACTGGGGGCAGCGCCTCTTCAGTATCGCGACTACTCAAGAATGCTTCCGGCCTTTCTGGCAGCCGAGGCGCGTGCAGCCTACGTAAAACGAAACGCGGCTCTGGCCAGGCTGACTTCGCCCGCCGCCGTGCGGTCCCGGGCCGAATGGGTGCGCAAGACGTTCTGGGATCTCGCCGGAGGACAGCCGGAGCGGACCCCGCTCGACCTGCGGACCCACGGCGCGTTGGTGCGTGGCGGCTACCGGTTGGAAAAAATCAGCTACGAAAGCCAACCCGGGCTGCGCATACCAGCCAACCTCTACATCCCAACCGGGCCGGGCCCCTTCCCCGCTGTGCTGTTCCAGATGGGGCACAGCCTGAACGGTAAAGCCTCGGAAACCTATCAGAAATGCTGCCAGGGTTTGGCGCGGTTAGGCTTCCTGACGCTGGCGTTCGACCCGATGGGCCAGGGAGAACGAACGTATTACCGCGGAGCCACGGGCACGCTCACCCGGCTCGGTTCCGCCGACGCCGAACACACGCAACCCGGCAAGCAGATGCTGCTCTACGGTGACACCAGCACCCGGATGCAAACGTGGGACGCGGTGCGAAGCCTGGACGTTCTGGCGGGGCATCCGCTGTGCGACGCCAAACGCCTGGCGACCACGGGGCAGTCGGGAGGTGGTACTTTGGCGATGTTCCTGGCAGCCGTGGATGAGCGGTTGGCCGCGGTGGCGGTAACCTGCGCGAATACGGAGAACTTCGCCTGCGCGGGTTTTCTGGCGCCGGGTTCAACCGACGACGCCGAGCAGAACTTCCTGGATTCGGGCCCGGCCGGGTTCGACCGCTGGGACACGCTCTACCCGCTGGCCCCCAAGCCGCTGCTGGTGGCTCTGAGCGCGAAGGACTTCTTTGGCACCTACTCGCCAAACTACATCCGGAGCGGCCTTGAGGAGTTTGGCAAGCTGAAGCGCATCTATGAGTTGATGGGCAAGCCGGAACAGATCGCCTGGCGGGATACGCCGCAACCGCACAGCCTGTCGTATGAGCTTCGGATGGAGGTGTACGGATGGTTCAGGCGGTGGCTGCAAGGCCGCACGGATACGCTGACGGCAGAGCCGGCGGTTGCGGTGGAGTCTGAAGAGGACCTCTATGTGGCGCCTTCCGGGAACGTGGTGGCATCCTTTGCCAGCGAGACCCCGGTCTCACTGCTGCGCAAGCGCGCGGCCGCGGTGCAGCGGACGCCGGTGGAGTTGGGAAAGCTGATTGGGGCGGCAAGACCGGCGCCGGGAGCCAAGGCCGCCGTGGTGGGCACTGCGCGGTCGCGCGGTGTGGCCGTGGAAGCGATTGAAACGCCGTCGGCGCCCGGAGTCTGGGTGCCTGCGTGGAGATACCGGCCCACGGGCGGCGCGCGATCCGGCAAGGTGCTGGTGGCTCTGGAGCCCGGGGGACGGAATCTGCGCTGGATGGAAGCCGGGATTTCCATTTTGGGTCTCCCGGACCCCAACAGTATACACCAACGCCTCACTCCCGTGCCGGATTTGATCAGAATCCCCTTTCCGAGGGCGGGCCAGTGCCTGCGGATGGCTTCTTTCGACCATCGCACAAAAACGAAAACTGACAACATGCCTGTTTCCAGCAGTTCTTTCGACACCTCTCCC
>VFZY01000073.1 GCA_016870915.1 Acidobacteriota bacterium
TGTTGTTCGACACTCCCGGCATGATCGCGCCGGCGGCAACGGCAACGAAGCCGGCCATCAGGGCGTATTCGATAAGGTCCTGACCCTTGGTTGCGGTGGCCCCCTATGCTGGGACAAACAGTTAAGACACTATACGCCGTTCGCTGAAAATTAGTGGACCGGCAAAACAAGATTAGCGCAAACTGATGATCGGTTGGCGAAGCGGAAGCGGGCTCTGGTGGAGACCAACCCGCCGAGGAATAACCAACCGGAAACTCATCCAGACGATGAGCGGGGGCGTAGGCCGCAAAGCCGGCGCCTCCATCGAATGGATAGATTTCCCGATGCCTGGAAAAACTCATCAAATAAGCTGCCGCGAAGCGGCCTCGTTTTTGTGCTTGGCCTCGAATTCCGCAGGTGGCAAATAGCCAAGCGCGGAGTGAAGCCGTTTGTTGTTGTAGACCTTTTCGAGGAACTGTGTGATCGTGCGGCGGGCCTCCTCCAGGTCGCGATATTCGTTGCGATAAACCTCCTCGTACTTCAGCGTTTTCATGAACGACTCGCAGGCGGCGTTATCCCACGGATTTGCCTTGCGCGACATGCTGATGCCGATGTCCCGGTCCTTCAGCAGGCCGGTGTAATCGTCGCTGGCATACTGCGAGCCGCGGTCGGAGTGATGAACAAGTCCCGGCTTGACAATGCGCCGCGACAACGCCATGCGCAGCGCGGCCAACGTCAGCGAGTTGGGGTCCCCTCAGAAAACGGAATATAACGTACGCTAAGCTTAGGACTGGTTCAGCCATCCAAACTCGCGGGGCTGGCGCGGAGATGGTCCGTTGGCTGGCTCGGTACCAATCTCCGGGTGAGATTTGCGCTTTACGCGATCTATCGTCAAACGTCGAAGGCTATCGCTCTATGGCCGCGGCCCAAAGCCCGAACGCGCCATCCAGGGACCCACGCCCCCGCTTCGCGGGCACGAACGCAGGGCCGGTACCACCGCGCCTCCTTGGCGTACGTAAATTTCCGTTTCTTGAGGCGCGAATCGCTCAAGCTGGGCTGGAAGCTGGAATCCAGCGGTAAAGTGTTGGGACCGATACCCCGAGGTTTTTGGCGACCTCCTTCGGCGGCGTGCCGGATGCCAGCAGTTTCCGGGCGGACTGGATCTTGCTGTCGGTCATGCGCCGCTTCCGGCCGCCGGTCCGGCCCAAGCGCTTGGCGGCATCGAGGCCGGCACACGTGCGCTCCACAATCAGTTCGCGTTCCATTTGTGCCAGGCTCGCCATCACGTGAAAGAAGAACCGGCCCGACGGCGTGCCGGTGTTAATCGAATCGGTGAGGCTCTGGAACTGGACGCCTTGATGCTGCAACTCGCCCACCAGATCAACCAGGTTCTTCACGCTCCGGCCCAAGCGATCCAACTTCCAAACCACGAGCGTGTCTCCTTCACGTAGTGTTGCGAGCGCAGCGTCGAGTCCTGGGCGCGCGGCTCGCGTGCCACTGACTTTGTCCTCGAACACTTTTCTGCATCCGGCTTTGGACAGAGCCTTCTTCTGCAGAACGCCGACCTTCGACGCCGCGTCCAGGCGGGCCTCAACAAAGGCGAGGCTCGCAACGCCTTGGCCCGCGCGGTGTTCTTCCACCGGCTGGGCGAAGTCCGGGACCGGGGTTTCGAGCAGCAGAGCAATCGGGCCAGCGGCCTGAACCTGCTCACCGCCGCCATTGTGCTGTGGAACACCGTCTACTTGCAGCGGGCAACGGACGCACTCCGCAAGCAAGGCCCCCTCGACGAAGCCCTGCTCCCGTATCTGTCTCCGCTCGGCTGGGAGCACATCAACCTGACTGGCGACTACGTTTGGCGCTCACGCTCCGTCCCATCCCAGGGCCGCTTCCGTCCCTTGCGCCCGGTCAAACTGGCGGCTTAACGTACGTTATATTCCGTTTTCTGAGGGGACCCCAAGTACATCGTCCTTGCGTAGTTGGTCGAGCAATCTGTGCAGTTCGGGTCTGTCCCATCTCCCACCAGAAGCCTTCTCACGATAGATCCGCTCACACCCAGCCGCCTTCAAAGCCGCCACTTGCGTGGCGGTCTCCTGATCGTTGGTTGAGACGCGGGCGTAGCCGATGAGCATTGCAATAATCTATTGCCATTACTTTAGCTTAAGCAACAGGTTTGTGCAACGCAGATATCCACAGAAACGCTGGGCTTGCTGGATTGTTGCAGAAACGTTCGTTTGAGCAAGTAAGCTCGATCGAGCAAATCTTAATTAAACCGACGAAGCGGAGAGTCGCTGCCCCACTCATACTTGGATCCGGCGTGAAAACGATACCCCAAGATGCATCCTGAGCAGATTTGACGGGGTTCCGGTGCGTATTGTGGTACGCTGAGCCTGACTTCACTTTTGGTTAGGTAAGGCTCCGAATGCGCCGATCGCCTCGAAATGTGCGAATCGCCTGTAATCACAGGGGTCTCACACACTTCGGTGGTGCGTACTTCTTCCACGAATTTCTGCAACTGCTGCAGATCCGGGATTTCCTCAGCCATCAGATCCCCTATCCTCGGCGAAACCACCGCTACAGCGTTTCGCAGATGCTGCTGGCGTTGATCTACCCCATCGTGCTGGGCCTGGACCGCATCGAAGCCGCGTCATTCTTGCGTTCCAACGGTACCTTCCAGTATTTGACCGGCCTGCCCGCCTTCCCCGATCCGCAAACCTTGCGCCGGTTCTTGCTCAACGCGCCGGCGAAAACCTGGGAGCATCTTCATCGCGCAAATGACAGACTGCTGCAGAAGTTCCTTCACCTGCCAAAACACCGTTCCCGGTTGATCTTCGATCTGGATGGCACGGTGGTAACTGTCTTCGGAAGACAGGACGGCGCTGAGGTCGGTTATAACCCGAAATACCGGGGCAAGCGGAGCTACAATCCGCTGTTGTGCCTGGAGGCCAACAGTTCCTTCCTCTGGGACGCCGAGTTGCGGCCCGGCAACGCCAGCGCTTGGGAGTCCAGCCCGGAGTTGCTGAAGACCGCTTTCGGCACTGTCCCTCCGGACATCCGTGAACTCCGTTTTCGTGCCGACGCCGGGTTTGGTTTCCAGCCTGTCTTGCAGTGCCTGGAGGAGTCCGCTGTGCGCTACGCGCTGGTGGCGCGGCTCACTTCGCCGCTCAAAAACTCGTTTCGCGGACTGGACTACCAGCGCGCCAACTCACGCTGGGAACTGTCCGAGACCGAGTACCGCGCACACGGCTGGAGCCACGCCCGCCGCATTGTGGTGGCCCGAAGACTGATCGAGGCGGACGATCAACAATCAACCCTGTTCGCCATGGGTCGCTACCTGTTTCGGGCGTGGACAACCAACCTCGACCTGACACCGGAAGGGGTTTGGCGGTTCTACGAAGGACGGGCCGCCATGGAACCACGGATGCGCGAACTTCGCGAAGACTTTGCCCTTCCCAAGATCCCCACAGGCTCCTTCGATGCCAACGCGCTCTACCTGGAAGTCATCCGACTGGCCTACAACCTCGTCACCGCCTTCCAGCGAACGTGCCTCCCGGAGTCGTGGCAATGCCACACTCTGCAGAAGTTACGGTTCAAGCTCTTCCTGCTTCCCGCCGAACTAACCCGTCCCCAGAACCGTCCTACGCTCCGCCTCAAGGAGTCGCCGCCCATTCAACGCCTCGTCGACGACATCCTCGGCAGGATCCACGCCCTGTCACCACTCTGACGGCGCGTTTTCACGCCGGATTCAGGTCATAGTGTTTTCAGAAACGCGATGAGTGCCTTTCGGTCGGCAACACTCAACTTTAGGCCAAACTCATGGCCTCTTACGGCCCGCCCATTACGCCCTACCCAACCACTGGTTAAAAAGTCGTCTCGTAGACGAGCGGGATCGAACCACTCTTCCAACGTTTGCACCGATCCGCTGTGTGCAAATGGCCCGCGATACCAGACGCCTCTAAGAGACGGCACCTTGTAATATCCGGTCCCTCGACGACTCCTCATTGTTAGACTAGGGTCTGTGTCAATACTTGTGGGCATGATGTCGTACTTGCCTTGGTGATCGTCTGGGACGCGGAAGGCCGATACTGGAATCAACCTGTTGTTTGTATAGAGTGGAGGCGTGTGACATTCCCCACAGCCCTCCCTTTTGAAGATCGTCTCACCCCGCGCCGCTGTGGCATCTAAGGGATTGGGGTTCTTTGGCGGTTTTAGCGAGTAGATGTAAAGTGCGAGCGCATAGAGTTGCTCGTCGGTATAGCGCTCGCGCGATTCTGGTGCTGGCCGCGAAGCCCCTCGTGGGATGAAGCCGTTGAAGCTTGATAGGTCATCCAATCCGCCTGCCAGTGCCGAGTAGCGCATAAGATCGCCGATTCCCCGGTGCTGAACAAGACCGGTTCGATCGAGATACTTCCGGTCTATTATTCCAATTAAGTCACCAATTGCCACAGGAGAGGCGGTATCGGAACGAGAGCGAGCGGCTACTCCTGGGGGGATGGCCTCGTGGGCTGTGATGATCTCTTCTAAGGAAAGGGTATCGAAGCGCTTCAGATCGAGCCAAGGAGCCCCAAAGAAAGAGCGTTCAAAACGCTGAGCTTGGCCGACGCTGAATCGCGCACGCATGCGAAAGGCAGATGAGCGGTCGAACGGAAAGTTGCCCTGCGTTCCCTTCAGCACCGAACCGTCAGCTAGAATGCGCGTATGGCAGGTCGCACAAGAGTTTGTCCCGAGTTCAACTTTGCCTTTCGTCCGAACGACGTAACGGTAGAAAGGCATCACACCGTCACGCGTTAAAGGCATCCCAGTCTTCTGATACCAATCGGACGTGAGAGTTTCCTCGGGAAGGATCGGACCATTGTAGGCAGTGGCTGCATCGAAGACAATTTCTCCCGCAGCAATCCAATCCTCCCGGGAGGCGAATAGCAATGGATCAAAAATCTCTTTGGGCTCCTGCTGCCGCAGCCAGTCCCAGTATCCCGCCGGCACCCTTGATGGATGGTAAACAGGATAACTCTTAAAGATGGCACGCGGCTTCATGCGGTAGTAATAGTCCGAAGTCACGTGAACTGGTGAACCAGGGGCATATGCTAGTGGAACTTCAAGAGCCGCGACGGCCGCATCATCCCAAGTCTTCGGGATCTCGGGCCGAAACTGTTGGGCAAATGAAGCAGTAGTAACCATTAACAACAATGCGCCGCTCGAACTCGTTTTGACCACCCCCAGCTTCAAGGCGTCAAAGAATGTCGATGGCGGTGTTTCCCAAGAGCCATGGCACATGGACCCCCTGGGATTTACCGCTTTTTTCCTCCAGAATGGATGCTTTGCGCTTTACTCATCACGGAGCCTGCCGTACAATTGAAATGCTTGATAGGAGGGTAGGGGCAACGCAGGGATGCGACCCCGAGCGCCGACTCAAGCCCGGAATGGATGGCGGCCTCCGGGCCGCCTTCTTGGTCAGCCCGCTCCACCATCTAAGAACGCCCGATTTTTTGTCCAAACAACCAGGACCACCTCAGGATCCAAAGCTTCCAGCAAATCTGAAACGCCACAACCGTTTTGCTGGTGCCAGTGGCAGGGGTCAGAAGAGCACGCTTCTTGCCTTGCAGGATTGCCTGAACCGTCCGGTTGATTGCGATCTCCTGGTAGTATCGCGGCGACTTTCCGCTCAGGTGATAGTACGGCGTCAGAAGCCGATCGCTGATCTCTTCGCTGATTCCCTGGGCTGCTTGAAGACGCTTCCAGAGATCCTCCGGTGTTGGAAAGCCATCAACGATAGTTTCCTTGCCCGTCAGAAAATCATGCTCAATGATCTCTTCACCGTTGGTTCCATAGGCGAAGCTCAGGCCGAGATCCGTTGCATAGTCCTTCGCTTGTTGAAGCCCATCTCCGGCGTTTTTGTAGATGGCCTTTGCCTCTGCAACGGCGATCGGAAAGTCGCGCTTGTAGCGAAGAAGGTAATCGACGCGCTTTTGTTTGCGGCGTCTGGGTCGCTTGCCGGCAATGACGATGCGGCCATCGGTATAGGTCTTCTGCTCGCTTATCTGGTCGTCGTTCCAACTCGAAGCGTAGAGCTTCGGAAGAACGTACTTCCGGCAGGTATCGGCTTCAGTTTGCGCCATAGAGAGATCTTCTTAGCATAGCGATGAACACTGATCACTCCGCTTCGTTGTTACCTACCTCCGCCTCGATCTGCTCCCAGCTTTACGCAGTCAAGCGAGTTGGGCTGGCGCGGGGCGCCTGACCAATCTTGCGCGGCGCGATCGGCTACGCCACGCGGTAGCGCGCCACCGCCTCGGGATTGAGATCTACACCCAGACCGGGCGCCTGCGGGATGTCGAGATACCCATCTCGGTTCCGGAACCGTTGCAGCGTCAGGTGCTCGCGTAGATTCGTCTCCTGCTCGGCCACGAACTCGCAGATCAGAGCGTTCGGAATGGACGCCAGCCAGTGTAGCGCCGCAGCCACGTTGATGTACGTGGTGAACCCATGATTGGCGCACACCAACCCGCGATCCCAGGCCAGCGAGGCGATCTTCATTGCCTCGGTGAAGCCGCCGCAGCGCGTCAGGTCCACCTGCACCACATCGATCTTCCCGCGGTCCATCAGTTCGATGTAGGAAAGCCGGTTGGACTCCTCCTCCCCCGCCGCAATCCGCACCGAGGTTCCCTCCGAAAGCTTGCGATAACCCTCGTAGTCATCGGCGCGCAAGGGCTCCTCGAGCCAGAAGATGCGATGCTCGGCGAACGCCTGGGCGCGCTGCAGGGCGGTCTTGGCGTCCCACACCAGCCCGGCGTCGATGAGCAGGTCTGCATCCGCCCCCAGCCCGCGCCGCGCTTCACGCACCAGTGCGATATCGGTGGCCTCGCTTTCGCCCATCGGCGACCAGCCAAACTTCACTGCGTTGAACCCCATGTCGCGGAACTGCCGCGCCAACTCGCCCGTTTCTTCGGGTGTGTCGCCGAAGAGCGAACTCGCGTAGCAACGGACCCGGTTGCGGAACCCGCCGCCCAGCAGTTTCCACACCGGCATACCCAGCGCTTTGCCTTTGATATCCCACAGAGCCATATCGATGCCGCTCATCGCATGGATGCCCAGCCCGCGCCGGCCCGCATAGATGTTGGCATCGTACATCTTGTACCAGAGCTTTTCGGTCTCCATGGGATCCTCGCCCAGGATGATGGAGCCCAGGCCGGCCGTGATCTGGTGCGAATAGGGACCCTCAATGATCCCCTTCACCGCCAGGGGCGCGGAATCCACTTCGCCGATGCCCGTGATGCCTGCGTCCGTTTCAACTCGGACGACCACCGCATCCTGGCCCGAATCGCACTGCTCCTTCACTTCGGGCAGGCGCAGGTACAACGCTTCTACTTTGGTGATCTTCAAAACCGGTCTCCGTTCCTCTCTCCCGCCCCGCCGCGCTTACTCGCGAATCGTGACGACGTTAACCATGATGATAAATGTGAGCATTGCCAGAATGAAGAGGGCCGCCAAGGCATCCACCCCGGCGGCGCTGCCCACGCCCGTGACCGCCATTGCACCGACGGCGGATCGCATCCACCAGGAACTGCGCAGCCGTTCCGACGACAACAGAATGGCCATGGCCAAGCCCATCACCGCCGAAACCCAGGCCACATCCAATAACCCTTCATAGCCCATGAAGACGCCGATCCCGGCCGCCACCGCAACGCTCGCCAGGACTGCAAACCATGTGGACCCCCGGAGTTCCCCCGGCGTCAGCAGGTGGCGCCCCAACGGATGAAAGCGCAGCATCAGGTTGGTCACCGGGCGGCCAAACCAGGTGAGTGCCACGAACGCGCGATAAGCCCAGATGAGCGGTGTCGTGAAGGGGGCCACGGCCGGCTGAGCCCGTTCCAGGCCGCCCAGGATATCCCGCAGGAACCACATGCCGATGAGAAGCCCGAACACCGTGCGCCGGTCAAGCGTTGAAGTCCACAGGTTGAACCGCAACAGAAAGCGATAGAGCGGATTGCGAGCACGAAGCACCTCCGCCAGCCCTTCACGCGCCGATTCGTTGGCCGGGTCCAGGCGCATCGCCTCCCGAAAAGACTCCTGTGCGCCGTGGTAGTCGCCCTCGCGGACTCGCACCCAACCCTGCGCCGCGTGCGAGTAAGCATTCTCCGGATCGACACTCACCGCCCATTCGGCGTTCGATGCGGCTTCCTCCAAACGGCCCATTTGGGTGAGCGCCAGCGAACGGATGTTGTGGCACTGCGAGTCCTCGGGGTCGTTATCGAGACCCGCCTCGGCGGCATCCAGGGCATCCTGCCATTTGCGCTTCCGAATGTGGATGGCTCCCAGCAGCCCGTGCGGGGCGGACCAATAGGGAGCCAGACGGCGAGCCTCAGCGGCTCCCTGAAGCGCGTCGTCGTGCCGCCCGGCGGTGAAGTAACGCCAGGCAAGAGAATAGTGTGCGTAGCTGTCGTCCGGCGCCAGCGCCACGCCGCGCTCGGCCCGGTCGATCGCCTCCGGCAAGCGGCCCTCCGACTCCAGGCACCAGGACATCAGGGAGTACGTTTCACCATTGTCCGGGTCATCCGCCAGCGCGGCCGTCAATTCTTCCAGCGCCTGCCCGTGACGGTCCTGCTGCATCAGAATACGGGCGCGTTCCAGGTGTTCACTCATGACGGCTCAGGCAAAACCGTTCTGCTTCAGATACACCAGCAGGTCGTCGTAGGAGCCGCCATCGTTGGCGAACAGCGCGTAGTTGCGGGCCGTCTCAAACCACGGCCGCGTGCTGGGTTTGATGTCCTTGATGGCACGCTTGAAATCCGCGAGCGTTACGGGGCGCACCTTGCCGGTGCTCAGCGATTCTTCCAGCGCCATCTCAGTGGCGGCTTCGCACAGGTGCACCAGGTCGGCGCCGGAATAGTGATTGGTCTCGCCGGCAATCCAGCGGTAATCGAGTTTCTCCACTGGGCGCGACCGCATGGTGCTCTCAACCAGCACGGCGCGCGCGGCCGCGTCGGGCGGCAGCACCAGCAGCATGCGGTCGAAGCGTCCAGGCCGGCGCAGTGCACTGTCCACATCCCAGGGGTGATTGGTGGCGGCCAGGACAAAGACGCCCTGGTTACCGCACTGAATTCCGTCCAACTCCGAAAGAAGCTGGTTCACCACGTCGCGCCCCGCATGATCGCGCCGCAGGCTGCGCTTGCGGCCCAGCGCATCCACTTCGTCGAAGAACAGCACACAGGGGCTACTGCGGCGCGCCGCTTCGAACAGCCGGGCCAGATTGCGCTCGCTCTGCCCGATGTACATGTCCAGAACTTCCGACAATCCCACCGAGAAAAAACGCGCACCCAGTTCGCCGGCAACCGCGCGCGCGATATACGTCTTGCCGCACCCCGGCGGACCATACAGCATCAGTCCACCGCGCACGGACTTTCCGTAGAGACGCATCATTTCAGGGTTCTTCAGAGGCCCCAGAAAAGCACGGTTCAACCGCTGCTTCACCTCGTCCATGCCGGCCACATCAGCCAGCGTGATCCGGTTCGACTCCTCGGACCAGGCCGGCTGCGCAGCGCCTCCCAGTTCCAGCTTCTCCGGTTCTTCCGCGCTGTCGTCGGGCTCTTCGTCCAGACCGGCGCGGCCCCCAAACCCCGCGGTACCGCCAGCCTGCGGCGGGGCCCGGCGGCTGCCCAAGGCGTCCTGAACACGCTGGAACGCTTCCGCTTTGGCTTTGTCTCCCAGCGCCTCTGCGGCCGCGGCGGCGTAACCAAGCGCGCCCCAGTCGTCGGGCTTCGAAGCCAGGATCAGTTGGCACTGCTCCAGCGTTTCCTGATAGCGGCCCGCGCGAAAGAGAAGCTCAGCCAGATGGCCGCGCAGAATCACGTTGCCGGGATTGCCTTCCAGGGTCTGTAAGAGGGAACTGATGATCGATTCATCCATGGGCGCAGAAGGTTTGCGGAAGGAGTGCGTTGGCCGCTCTCTGACTATAACTTGGACTTCGCCCCCAGCGCTGGCGTTTTCCGTCCTCAATGTGCGCGTCGAAACTGTCTACTTCATCGCGGCGGCCTTCTCGATGGCGCGCATGGTCTTCAGGGTTTTCGCGTCTTGGATGTCCTGCACGGTCTGCGCCGCCTGCATGAGCACCGCATCGATATCCTGCTTGTGCTTCACCGGCAGCAGCAACCCGAGCTGGTTGATTCGAGTCTTATCGTCCTGATGGACCACGGCCTGCGCGTAGTTCAGCGCGGCTTGGGAACCGGCTTCGCCCCGCTCCGCCCCCAGCCTTAGTTTCTCCAGCAGGGTCTTCGCCGCGAAGGTTTGCGAGACGTTCTTCGCCCCGTACATGCCAAACCACCACTTGTCCAGGCTGGCCGCGCTTTCAAGCGTTACGGTGTCGCCCCCATCCTGCATGATCACAGCTGCGTAATGATTCTGCCACGGGCCCGGCAGGTCGCCCAGGCCGAGGATCTTCATCCGATTGCCAACAATCGCGTCCTGCTGATTCGCTTCCTTGCCGGGCATGATCATCTTGGAGAAGCCGCCGCACTCGGTGGGCAGGAACTCGAACTCATGGCCGCCCCCACTGGCCTGTTTCGTTCTGTACCGCCACGCGTGGAGGAACTCCATCAGGTCATCGATGGGAGCTTTCACGTCACTGCCATTGATGGCTCCAGTGGAAGTCGTTCCGTAGGGAGAGTACGTTGTCTTAGTGGTCTTTTCGATGAGGGAGGCCACTCGCAGGGCGAGCTGGATACGGATTGCGCTGAAGGCGCCGTAGGCATAGGAGTTCGGATTGGAGTCCGGGAACTTGACCTTGTAGATATCCAGCATGATCTGCCCCATCGTCCTTCCGCGCGAGTCATGAAGGAACTGGAGCATGATTTCGAACGGGTCCGTGAGGGGCGGCAGTGAATCAGACGAGATGCTCTTCACGGGGGCCTTGGACGAGCTTGGCGTGGGCGGCGCGACCACTTTGCAGGTTGGCTGTCTCACCAGTACCCGCGTGAAGGTCTCGTTCAGGAACGTCATCTCTTCGCCGCGCGTGAGAGTGACAATGGAGTCTCTCATCAGCGAGGCCGCGATTTCCACCTCGTCCTTCTGCGCCCACAGATCCGTGTCGACGCCCGCATGCTTCAGGAATCGCATGTTCTCCGACACCATCAGCCGGCCCATGGTGGGATGAGTGAACTCAACGTAGCGCTGGACGGCTGGAGCCGCTGCGGGAACGCGGTGGCCCGCTGGTTTCGCTTGAACCGGTGGGCGATTCGAAGGCCGGTACACGGGCGGAGCGGCCGAAAGCGTATTCCGCGGCCGGTAGACCGGTAGACCAGGGGAACCTGGGCCGGCGGGCTTCGCCTGGATAGGGGCGCTGTTCGAAGGCCGGTACACGGACGGAGCGGCCGGAAGGGTATTCCGCGGCCGGTAGACCGGTGGGCCAACGGAAACGGGACCGGCGGGCTTCGCCTGGATATGGGCGTTGTTCGAAGGCCGGTACACCGGCGGAGTCGCCGGAAACGTGTTCTGAGGACGATACACCGACGGAGCGCCAGCAGCGCCACTGCCCGGCTTCGCCTGAGCGGCATGACCCGAAGGCCGGTACACCGGTGGCGCCGTGGGAATGCGAGGCGGCGGTTTCACGCTCATTTCGAAATGCCTGGCCCATACTTTAGCACAGAGCCGCGATGCTAGCATTGGGGTATGTTAGTCACCGCTCTTCTGGCCGCCACGTTTCTGAACGGGCAGGCGCCGGCCCCGGTTTCGAATCGCTTGACACTTTCCTGGCTGGTTCGCGAGGACATCTTCGCGGGAATTCTGGCCAACGACCGGGCACGCTTTGAGAAGGGTGTTGCGACGCTCGCTGCCGTTGGGCAGTACTACCCTGAGCCGGAGGTGCTTGGCTGGCGCATTGCGGCCGAGACGTTGCGCGCCGTGTGGGCACATGAAGCGGGGGACCAGGAAACTTTCCGGCGGCACTATTCGCTGGCCATGGTCTACACGGACCAGTGCCGGCGTGTGTCGAAGGGCCCCATGGCCCTGTTCCCTGAGATCTTCGAGGGCGCGAGCATGGTGCTTTTCGCCGACCGCCTGCCTGAGCCCCTTCGCAAGGGCGCCTGGGAACGCGGCTATCGCGCCTATGCCAAGCTGAGCGAGTTGGAGAAACCGAGGATGGCAATGCTGCCGCCGCACGTGCAGGGGGAGATTCTGGCCGGCGTCGCTCTGGCCGCGCACAAGACCGGGCGCGACGCCGAAGTGGGAACGGCGCTCGACGCCATCAATCAAACGCTTCCCGGTTCACCTTACGCTGCGGCCGCAAAGAAGTGGGCGGACCCCGCCTTGCGCGGCAAGGTGCAGATGGTCTGTGTCAGTTGCCACGATCCACACCGGCTGGGCAGCCGCATTGAGGCTGCGCATCGGGTCCAGTAGGCCACGCGGCGAATCCTGTTCACCCCAACCCCGTCGCAATCGGCCGAAAATCGCGGCATTCAAGGGAGCATGGGAACTCTTCGAACGTTCGCATTCGCGGCCCTGCCCGCCGCTCTCTTCGGGCAATCTCCAGGCTTAACCACACCGCCGAGCGGCGACAATCAACGCGCCACCGTCACGCAACACATCGGCCCCGTGCGGGTCACCATTGACTACTCCAGCCCCAAGGTGCATGGCCCGGATGGCAAGGATCGCCGCGGCCAGATTTGGGGCAAGCTGGTTCCCTACGGCCTGTCCGACCTTGGCTTTGGCAACGGCAAACCCGGCCCCTGGCGAGCCGGTGCAAATGAGAACACCACCTTCGAGATCTCAGCCCCTGTCGAAGTGAACGGCTCGCTGCTGCCGGCGGGCCGCTACGGCCTGCACATGATTCCGGGCAAGGAAGAATGGACCATCGTCTTCTCCAGGAACTCGACATCCTGGGGCAGCTTCTTCTATGAAGCCGGCGAGGATGCCCTGCGCGTCACCGCCAAACCAGTTCCCTCCGCCTATCACGAGTGGCTCACCTACGAGTTCACGGAACGCAAGCCAGACCGGGCCACAGTGGAACTGCGCTGGGAAGATCTGGCGCTCCCATGGTCCATCGTGGTGAAGGATATCGAGGAAGTCTACTTCACCAAGCTGAGCGAGGAACTGCGCAACTCGCCCGGATTCAACCATCAGGGGTTCACCACTGCGTCGGACTATCTTGTCGGCGTGAACCGGCACCTTGAGACTGCGCTCGAATGGACCGACATCGCAATCAGCCGCCCGTTCGTTGGCCAGCGCACGTTCACCACGCTGAGCGCCAAGGCGCGCGTGCTGGATAAGATGGGTCGCCACGGCGAAGCGCGCGAACAGATGAACGCCGCACTGAAGCTTCCAAGCACATTGTCCGTTCAGATCCATCAGTACGGGCGCCAGTTGCTGACCGGCGGCAAGAAGGCGGAAGCGATGGAGGTGTTTCTGCTCAACCAGCAGCGGTTTGGCGACAACTGGCCGGTTCACGTCGGCCTGGCGCGTGGTTTCGCAGCCATGGGTGATCTCAGGAAGGCGCTGGATCACGCCAAGAAAGCCCTGCCCCAGGCGCCGGATCCTCTGAACAAAGGGAGTCTGGAGAAGATGATCGAGATGCTCGAGGCAGGCAAAGCGATCTGACAGCGCCTTCCGGGAGCGGGCGTCCCCTGCTTCCGAGATCATCGAATCGAATGACCATCTGCGCGCCGGTGACTGGTGCTGGCGCGCCAGATCCCGATGGAGTTTGGGCAGAGGGCCTTCGGTGTCTGCACCCCCGTCCTGTCGAGGCCGATGCAGACTGGCCGGAGCGGGTCGCCGCGAATTCCCACTGGCGGCCTTTCTTGCGCGCCTAACGAAACGAGAGCCTCGTGACGCGGACTCAGCGCGAGGCTGCAAAGCAGAGCACATTCACGCGTCTCCGAAAGCCGCCGCTCACCGGCAAGTAGAGGCCGCCCAAGGCCCAAGTTGATCGCTCGTGGAAAAGAAGCGCTGGCTCGCCCGGACTCCGCGTTATGATCAAGATTCCACCGGACCGCCTGATGAAGCCTCTCGACCCGCCTTTTCTAAGATCCCCGCGGACCGTCGCCTGGCGCCGTTGGACTTTCCACGTTCACCTGTGGCTGGCGCTGCTGCTGGGACCCGTTCTTGCAGTGGTCTCTTTGACCGGTTCGATCGTCGTCTTCCGGTACGAATTGAACCGGGTGACGGTTCCCGGTACCGCCTACGTGACCCCTCGGGGCGAGCGGCTGACCCTGGATGAGTTGACCGCGCGGATGCGAGCCGCCCGACCGGCGGACCAGCTTTCCTCAGTGAGTTGGGACGGTGGACCCTCCACCGGCATGAACTTCTGGACAAACTCGCCTGAAGGCCATCGCATTCACACGTTCATCGACCCGTACACCGGCGCCATCACCGGGCAGGAGGACTATCACGGGAAGTGGATGCAGTGGTTCTTCGACCTGCACGCAAAACTGCTCCTCGGAAGCACAGGCATGTTCCTCAACGGCTTCGTCGGATTGGCCGCGCTGATCATGAGCATCTCCGGACTGATCGTCTGGTGGCCGGGACTGCGGCGCTGGCGCTTCGGATTCAGCTTCCAGCGCGGCGCACGGTGGCAACGCCAGAACTATGACTGGCACAAACTCACCGGATTCTATTCGAGCGCGGCGGTGTTCCTCATCGCATTCACCGGGATGTACTTCTCGTTTCCCGGCGTTTACAAGTCCGCCATTCAGGCGATTGCGGGCGGCGAAATCGCCATCGCCCCTCGCGCCCGCACCGCTTGGAACGCTTCCACCGTTTGCCTGGAAGAGTTCGTGCAGAAGGCGATGCAGGCGCAACCGGGCACACAGTTCGTCTCCCTGGCGTTTCCGAAAAAGCCTGGCGACCCGGTTTCGATTCGCATGAAGGAAGTTCGCGACTGGCACCGGATTGGACTGAACTGGGTCTACCTGGAACCCGCTACGGGCGCCGTCATCCGCAGTACGCGGTTCTCCGACGCGAACCTCGCTTCCCAAGCGGCGTTGCTCATGTACCCGCTCCATTTTGGCCGGTTCGGAGGGCGCTGGGGCACGGCTGCCTTCTATGGCGTGATGGTGGCGTACGTAATCGCCGGTCTGGCGCCGGTGGCTCTCATGGTGACAGGTCTCCTCATGTACTGGAACCGTTCTCTTTCGAAAACACTGGGGCGTTCCCGGAAACCCGTGGCGGCCCGCATCCCTCTCGAGGTCTGACGTTGCACATCAAACTGTCTCTGTTAGCGGCCCTGGCAGTTTTCCCGCTGACATCCCAGACGGCGATCACTCTGGAGGGAGTGGTCAAGGACCCGCAGGGTCTTCCGATCGCGGCTGCGGTGGTCGATGTCTACGGACCTGCCCGGCGCACGATTCGAACCAACGAGTCCGGACACTATCGGCTCGACCGGCTGCCCCCCGGACGGTATCGGATCACCGCGGTGGCCGAGGGTTTCGCGCTGCGCGAGACGGACCGCGATCTTCAGGCGGCATCCACAACCGACTTCGAACTCGATCTGACGCCCACTGCCACCGTGATCGAAACCGCGAGTAAGACTCGCGAGGATGCTCTGCGCGTTCCTTTTCTGGTGACCTCCGTCAGCCGGTCGGAACTGCGCGATACCGCCACGGCGTCCTTCGATGAGGCACTTCGCACGGTGGCGGGACTTCAGCACGCCACGCAAGGCAACTTCTTCACCCGCGTCACGACACGGGGACTGCGCGACACGGCGGATGTGCTGACCCTGGTGGACGGTGTGCCGCTGCGCCAACTGAATGGCAACGCCGATCTCGCCATGATCCCCGTCACCGCGCTCCAGGGAGTCGAGTTCGTGAAGGGTTCGGCTTCCTCGATGTACGGCCGAAGCGCCATCGGCGGCGCCATGCAGTTCTACACCGTTCCCGCAACCGGCCCTGACATCGCCGGAGACGTCGCGTTCACCCGCGCGAGCTTCGGGACCAACGAGGGACAGGGTGGCATTCACGTTCCCACGCGGCGCGGACGTCTTGCGGCGGCCGGCGTCGTGTCCCGTTCCGATGGTTTCCAACGAGGCACGGGCCGCGACCAGAACTTTCTGACGGTCAGCGGTGACCATGCATTCTCTCAATTGTTGAACCTGCGCCTCTCCTATCTGGGCAGCGACGTGCGTGCCGGGCGAGGATCGATCGTACCGCTGGTCAACGGCCGCCCGATCTTCGGAATCACTCGCCGCGACAACTTCGGAATCCCCGGCGTCTTCATCGACGGCGAACTCCACTCGGCGAGCGCGAAAGCGGACTCACAGTTATCCAGCCGCGTTCTGCTGTCGAACTCGTTCAATTTCAATCGATACAACCGTCTCTTCCAGGGCGGCATCACGATCGTGCCTCCACCCGCCGCCGTGACCAAGGGCTATTCGGAGAACTTCACGCGCCAGGACTCGTTCCTGAACGAGACGCTCTTCCAATGGGACGCCGGATCGGCTTCGCGCCGCAATGCTTTCACCGCCGGACTCACGTTCGACTGGGGCAACTTCGATCAGGTGTCGGCCACGTTCACCGCAGTTCCCACCTATCGCGGTCCGGACTACAACCGTCCCGTTACCAGCGTGAACAACGACCCGCGTGGTATCCGCGGAGCCGGGATCACCAGCTATTTCAAGCAGGATGTGGTCAGCTTCTTCGCCCAGCACCATCTGACGTGGAAGCGTCTGGGGATTCTTGCCGGTCTCCGCACGGACTCTTTCAGTCAGGAACTCACTCGCAGCGACACGCGAGTGCGCGCGCCGTTCAGTGCGTCCAGGTTCAGTCCGAGAGCAGGTGGAGATGTAGCCCTGCTGCGCCGTGAATCGGTCAACCTGGTGGCGTTCGCCAGTTTCGCCCAGGGATTTCGCCCCCAACTTCCAGGTCTGAACACGCTGAACAATGTGGTTGTGCCGCAGCTTCTGCTGCCGGAAGTCACGCGCAACCACGAGGGTGGCCTGCGCCTCCGCCACCGTTCCGTCAGTGCCCAGGCGTCTTTCTTCAATATGAGGAAGATCGACGGGCAGCGTTCGTTTCGCTCCGGGCCGGAGGACTTCATCTTCGTGAACGCCACATCTCGCGTGCGAGGGTTCGAATCCGAGTTGAGAACGATGCTTCCTGGCGGGGCCTCCCTGTATGGCAACTACGCGTTTCACAACGCCAGGCACATCGAATTCCGCCCCACGCTTACGGCGAACTTCAGCGGTAACCGGTTGCGCATGAGCCCACGGCACATTGCCGGATCGGGCTTGATCTGGACCTGGCGGCGATTCGTGTGGAACGGCGGCGTCTCTTACGTTGGATCGCGCCCGTTGCGGGACAACGTCATTGCCTCCCAGATCCTTCCGTCGTACACGCTCCTCAATAGCTCGCTGAGTGTCCGGTTGGGGCCCGTGCAGGCCGTTGTAGCGGCTACCAATCTCACGGACCGCTACTACATCGCCGACGACTTCTCGGCCCAGGACGCCGGTAATCCGGGCCTGCCTCGCCGCTTGTCACTGCAAATCCGCTACCGGTTCTAGGTTTCACCGGATGATGTGAATTCCCGGTTAGGCGCTCAGTACGCCTTCCACCACATGCCCGTGCACGTCCGTGAGCCGCCTCTGGATCCCGTTGTGATAGTAGGTGAGCCGCTCGTGATCCAGTCCCAGCAGGTGCAGCGCCGTGGCGTGATAGTCATGCACCGTCACGGGATTCTCAAGCGGCCTCCGGCCCACTTCGTCCGAAACACCGTAGGCGATGCCCGGCCTCACGCCGCCGCCGGCAAACCAGCAGGTGAAGCAATCCGGGTGATGATCGCGTCCGCGTTTGCCCGCGCCCTGCGCCACCGGCGTCCGGCCGAACTCAGTGACGCCCATCACCAGCGTGTCGTCCAGCATGCCGCGCGACTCCAGATCCGTGAGCAGTGCGGCCACGGGCTGATCGTACTCAATCGCCATGGTGGCATGATTCCCGGCCAAGTCTCCGTGCGCGTCCCAATTCTTGCCCGATCCGCCGCAGTACACCTGGACGAAACGAACCCCGCTTTCAAGCAGCCGCCGGGCCAGCAGGCAGTTGCGAGCCATGGGGGCGGTATCCTTGTTGTCCAGCCCGTACAGCCGCTGCGTGGCCGCCGATTCGCGCGTCAGATCGGCGATCCCCGGAACGGTCAACTGCATGCTGGCCGCCATCTCATAGCTGCGAACGCGCGCTTCAAGCGAACTCTCGCCAGGATGTTCCGCGGCGTAGCGCTCGTTCATGGATCGCAGCCAGGCTAGGGCATCGCGGCGGGCTTCCGGGCGCGTGTCTTTGGGGTCGGCGAGATCGGGCACCGGGTCGCCTGAAGCCCGGAACGCGGTGCCCTGGTGCGCAGCCGGGAGAAACCCGTTGGACCACAGCACGCTGCCGCCCCACGGTACGCCACGGGGGTCCGGCAACACGACGAAGGCGGGCAGGTTTTCACTCTCCGAACCCAACGCATAAGTGACCCAGGCACCCATGCTGGGAAATCCGGTAAGGATGAACCCCGTGTTGGCCTGCGCGATGGCGGGCATATGGTTCGCGCTCTTGGCCACCATGGTGCGTATCACGGTGAGCTTGTCCGCCACCCGGGCCAGATGGGGTAACAGGCCGCTGACCCAGAGCCCGCTCTGGCCGCGTTGCGCGAAGGCCCAGGGACTCGCGAAAAGGTTGCCCGCCTGGCCGAAGAAGGTGGGCATCTCATACGGTTTTCCATCGCGTTCGCCGAGCAGCGGCTTGTAGTCGAAGGTGTCGAGATGGCTCATGCCGCCCGCGCAGAACACCTGCACCACGCGCTTCACACGGGGCTTTCGGTGCGGCTGTGTTCCCGCCTGCAACAGCGAGGAAAGAGCGAGCCAGCCGAAACCGGCCCCTGTATCGAGCAGAAGACGCCGCCGCGAGAGCACGTTAGTCGGCATAGAGAAACTCGCTTGTGTTGAACAGGCCCCAGCAGAGCTGCTCCAGTCCGTGCCGGGCGGCAAGCGCCACCGATGCCTCACGTTCCGCCGCGGTGGGAACGCGGCCCAGCGCCAATTCGAAGGCCCGCGTGATGCGGGCTTCGGCATCAGTGCCCGCTTCGCGTTCAACCCGAGCCGCGAAGTTCCTGGCAAGCCGCGCCACCAGGTGATTGTTCATCAGGCTCAGCGTCTGAAGCGCCGTGGTGGTGGCCGCTCGCTTGGGCGTCTTCACCGCGGGCACGGGGCAATCGAGTGACTCAAGCATTGGATGGCCCCCGGAGTTGACGTTCATCCGGTAAACGGTCCGCCGGTTGAAAGCCGGGTCTTCGCGATCCACGGGCGTGTAGTTCTGATAGCTGCCTGTGAACTTCACCTCGAACGCACGAAAACTGGGACCGCCCAAATTTGGGTTGAGTGATCCGCTCACAGCCAACATTGCGTCTCGAACCGATTCCGCATCCAGCCGGCGTGGGGCCCAGCGCCACAACCAGCGGTTGTTGGCATCGCTGGCATTGGCCTCTTCTTGCAGCGCCGACGATTGCTGATAGGTGTCCGATAGCACGATGGCTCGGTGAAGCCACTTGACGCTCCAGCCACTCCGGATGAATCCGGCCGCCAGCCAGTCGAGCAGTTCGGGGTGCGAGGGCTTGCCGCCGTTGTATCCAAAATCGTTCGGGTTTTCCACCAACCCGGCACCGAAGTGGTGATGCCAGACTCGGTTGGCCATCACGCGCGCAAACAGCGGATTTCGCTCATGGGCGATCCACTGCGCGAGCCTCGCCCGCCGCTCGCCTTCCTGGGCTTGGGCATCCAGGCCCAGTTCGGCGCCGGGCAGGCAGGAAAGGCCTCCGGGCGATACCACCGCGGCGGGCTGTGTCACGTCGCCCCGCTTCAGCAGGCGCGCCGGCTCCGGCTGGAACGTCTCCGCCGCGAACACCAATTCCGGGAGCGGCAACTCCTTCAGCTCCGCGCGAAGACGCTCAAGCCGGGCACGCAGTTCGGCGCCCGCGGCGGCCGGGCGCGCACTCCGCACGCCGGCGCGATACGACCCTTCCACCTGCGCGGCGCCCAGAGGGGAATCATAGAGCCGTGCTTCGTCGATATCAAACTCGGGTGTCACCGCCAGTTCGACGACGGCATCGCCCGCGGCATAGGTTTGAAGCTGCGCACTGGCCAGCGCTGGATCCGGCACGAACGGCTTGCCATAGGGCACGCCATTCCGGTAGACACGGATCACCCCGTCACTGGCATACGTGATGGCCACCTGCACGGGTTGGCCGGGCGCAGCGTCATCCGCCGGCCCGCCCACATCCCAGTTCCGGAAGCCGGCCGTGCTTGAGTTCTGCCACTGCTTCTCCTTGCCGCTCAACTGGATGCCGTCGGTCGCTGCGCCGCGAAATCCCTCGCGATTCCGGATGCGGAACACAGCAGCGCCGCTCTTCCAGGCCACGCGCGGCGTTACCCATACCTCAAGCGTCTTTTCGCGAATCGATGACTCGAGCGGCTTGCTGGCTAACGTCACCGTCTCCTTGCCCTGGTTACGCAACCGGCCTTCCGTCAGCTGTGCCTCGCCCGCCAGTTCCAGGTGCATCGCACCGAAATCGTCGCGCGCGTCGGTGTCGAAGGTCCACTGGGCGCGGGGCTTTACCACGCGGCCGAAGTCACGGCCGGCGCGATCCATACGGCCCAGTTCTTCCTCCAGCGCCGCGATCTCCTTTTCCAGTGGTTCGCGCCGCGCCAGCCGCGCCGACCTCTCGGCCGGGGTTTCAAGCGGGCGGCCGTGCGCCTTCAGATCCACGTCTTTGTACGGTTGCCGCACGCCATCGAACACCGCCCGGAAGCGGTAGTAGTCCTGCTGCGTTACCGGGTCGAACTTGTGATCGTGGCAGCGGGCGCAGTTGACGGTCAGGCCAAGAAAAGTCTGGCTCACGGTGCCAACCAGTTCCTCCATCATGTCCTGCTTGATCAGGTCGCGCTCGGCTGCCACCGCACTGGTCAAGCCCACGGCATCCGTGGGTCCCGCCACCAGAAAGCCCGTGGCCGCGATCGAGTCGCGCGAGACTGGCCCCAGGACGTCGCCCGCGATCTGCTCCCGCGCGAACCGCAGGTAGCTCATGTCGTTGTTGAAAGCCCGCACCACGTAATCGCGATAGGGCCAAGCGTGATCGCGCAGCCAGTCGCGTTCAAAGCCTTCGCTTTCGGCGAAACGCACGGCGTCCAGCCAATGCCGCGCCCAACGCTCCCCGTAGTGCGGCGAGGCGAGAAGTTGTTCCACCAAGCGCCGCCACGCAGCCGGACTGGGGTCTTGCGCAAAGGCCTGGATCTCGGCGGGCGAGGGCGGAAGTCCCGTCAGGTCGAAGTAGAGGCGGCGGATCAGAGCGCGGGCGTTCGCCCGCACGGCGGGGCGCAATCCGTTGCTGCGCAGGGCGGCCTGCACGAACCGGTCCACGGGCGAACCCGCGCCCGCCGGCGGAGGCGTCTCGCGCAGGGGCTGAAGGGACCACCAATCCAGCCCCGCGCGTCCCCGCTCCATCGCTCCGTTGAACACGGCACCGGCATCCACCCACTGCCTCAGCGCTTCCCGCTCCGCGCCGGGCAGCGGAGCCTGAGGCGGCATTTCGCCCGCCATCACACGCGCCACCAACGGGCTTGCGGCCGCATCGCCGGGCTTCACGGCCGGGCCGCGGCTGCCGCCACGCAACGCACTGGGGCGAGTGGAAAGATCCAGACCACCAGCCGGCGAGCGGCCGTTGTGGCAGCCCGTGCAACGCTTGGCCACCACCTCGGCGCCGGATTGCGCCGCCGCCGCGTGGGCGAAGGCCAGAACCGCGACCGTAATGGCAGCCGGACGAGGCATGGTTTCGAGGATATCTTATCGTAACGCCGGGCTACGGGCGGCGCAGCACACGGCCGGGCCGCTCCGCCGTCACCTGTGTGTGGCGCACGGCGAGCTTGCCATTGACCAAGACGTGGCGGAAACCTTCGGCGTACTGGTGGGGGTCGCCGAAAGTGGCTTTGTCGTCGGCAATGGCCGGATCAAAGATGACGATATCGGCCTTCAGGCCCGGCCGCAGCAACCCGCGGTCATGCAGCTTGAGCCGCGCCGCCGGCAGGCCGGTCATCTTGCGCACCGCTTCTTCCAGCGTCAGCACGCCCAGCTGCCGCGTGTACCGGGCCAGCACCCGTGCAAACGTGCCGTAGCCGCGCGGATGTGGCACTTCCTTTCCGAATTCGGAGATGCCGCCGTCGCTGGCAATCATCGTCGCCGGGTGCGTCATGATGCGCCGCACGTCCTCTTCGTTGATCGCGTGGTAGACCGCCGAGCAGCCTCCCCTGGTCTGAATCTCCACCGCCGCGTCGGCCGCCGATTCTAGTGTCACCTTCCCGGCGCGGGCGCGGGCCACGTCAGCCAGCGTTTTCCCATCCAGCGAGTGGTCGAAATCGCAGCTTGCCAGTTGAACGTTGGCCGGGTCGCCCCCACCGCGATCGTCCTCAATCCGGCGCACGATCTCCGCCTTGATGCGCCGCAGGGCCTCCGGAGCCGCCAACCGCTCAAGCATTGCCTTCCGTCCACCCTCAAGCGACCACTGCGGGAACAGCGCCGCGGTCCCGGTGCTCGACGCGGTGTAAGGGTACTGGTCGATGGTGACATCCACGCCCCGGCGCCGGGCTTCGTCCACCAGTTTCAAAGTCTCCCGGCTTGCGCCCCAATTCTGTTTGCCGATGATCTTGTGATGCGTGAGCTGCGTCGGCAGGCCGCCTTCTTCGCCAATCCGGATGGTTTCGCGCACACTGTCCAGGATCGCCGCGGCCTCGTCGCGCATGTGCGAAATGTGCATGCCCCCATGTTCCCCGGCCACCCGCGCAAGGGCGATCACCTCTTCGGTGGCCGCGTAGTTGCCAGGCACGTAAAAAAGCCCGGTCGAGACGCCGAACGCTCCGTCGTGCATAGCCTGCCGCGTCAGCGCCTTCATGCGGTCCAGTTCTTCCGCCGTGGCCGCCCGGTTGGCTAGGCCGACGACCGCTTCGCGGATGCTGCCGTGTCCGGCAAAGAACCCCACGTTGATCGAAATGGGCGTCCGGGCCAGCTTGTCCAGGTATGCTCCCAGTGGCAGCGGTGAACTGCCGTCGTTGCCCTCCAGGATCGTGGTGACGCCCTGGCGGATCAGATTGTCTGCTGACGGCACCTTGAAGATGTTGCGCCGGCCGTGGCTGTGGATGTCGATAAATCCGGGCGCTACGATGAAACCCTTGGCGTCGAGTTTCACCTCAGCCCCGGCCGCCGTCAGGTCACCGACGGCCGCAATGGTGTCGCCGCGGATGCCGACATCGGCGTAAAACCAAGGGGATCCCGCGCCATCCAGGACGCGGCCCCCTGAAATGATGACGTCGAATGATTGCGCGCCGAGAAACGGCGCCATTAGAATGCCCAGCGCGGCGATCTTCACTCCGCCATTCTATCGGTACGCCCGCCGCGCCGGTGTGGACCGGTGGCGCGCCGCCTGTGGCGGATCACCTCACCGGCCGGTGCGCGGCGAACTGGCGAGCATCGAAAAAAACAGCCCAAGTATCACAAATCCGGCGATCAATCCTGTCACGAGCATTTTGTTGCCCTCCTGCTTCCTGCCTTCCAAAGCGCAATTCGTGTGCCAAACTGGCTCAAAAAAAGTCTCGAGCGTGATCTGGTACTCGTAAGACGCATGGGGCGGGCAATTCTTTACAGGAAAATACCATGTGCGTCATCGAAAATTCCCGCCCTCCACTGGATTAGTGGCTGGCGGCCCGCATGTGTTACGTTCTGTGTAGTGAAAACGGATCTTGCGTTTGGAAAAACCGGTATCGAAGCGGCCCTGCCGGAGGGCTATGAGTACCAGGTGCTGGAGGCGCGCTCCGCCGAACCCCTCGCGGACCCTGCGGCGGCGCTTGAAGCAGCGCTGGATGCACCCATTGGTTGTGCCCCCCTCGTCGAACTCGCGCAGGGCAAACGCACCGTGGCCATCTCCGTGTGCGACATCACCCGTCCGGCGCCCAACCGCTTCGTCCTGCCTCCCGTTTTGCGCCGCCTGCACGCGGCCGGCGTCCCGCGCGACGGCGTCACCATTCTGATCGCCACGGGCCTGCACCGGCCGGCCACCGAAGCCGAGATCCTGGAGATCGTCGGACCGGAAATCGCCGCGGCCTACCGAGTGGAAAACCACTACGCCAAGCAGTTTGACGATCATGCCTATCTGGGCGATACCTCCACCGGAACGCCCGTCTACATTGACAAACGGTTTGCCGCGGCGGATCTCCGCATCACGCTCGGCTTCATTGAGCCGCACCTGATGCTGGGCTTTTCGGGCGGGCGGAAGTTGATCGCGCCAGGGCTCGCCGCCCAGGAGACCATCAAGGTCCTGCACAGCCCCAAGTTCATGCGCGACATGCGGTCCGTCGAGGGCTCCATCGAAGATAATCCGCTGCACCGCGAACTGGTGGAAATCTCCCGCTTGGCCCGCCATGACTTCCTGTGCGATGTGGCCCTCACCCGCAAGCGTGAGATTGCCGGGGTGTTTGCCGGCCGCGGCCCGGAGGCCCACGAGAAGGGTGTCGCCTTCGTTTCCCGCGTCCTTCTGGAAGAACTGGACCAGCCGGTCGATGCCGCCATCACCACCTCGGCCGGCTACCCGCTGGACCTCACTTTCTACCAGACCGTCAAGGGCATCACCGCCGCCTCGCACATTGTGAAACCCGGTGGCCGTATTCTGGTGGTTTCGGAATGCGCCGAGGGCGCTGGGGCGCCGGAGTTCCGCGAGATGCTCAAGCAGTTTCCCTCCGATGCCGGCTTCCTCGATCACATTCTTGGCAAGCCGGTCACGGTGGATCAGTGGCAACTGGAAAAGCTGGCCCTGGTCACCACCAAAGTGGATGTCCTCTATTACTGCCCGGGGCTGCCGGAAGAGTACCACCCCACGCTCTGGGGCAGGTCCTACGCGCGGCTTGATATGGCGGTGGCCGCAGCGCTCGAAGGGCTGCCTCGCGGAGCGCGTGTGGCGGTGATTCCGGAGGGCCCCTACGTGCTGGCCCGTGCACGAAAGTAACCACGGGTCTCTCGCGCGCGCCTCAAGTGTGACAAGCTCAAGATGATACTCTGGCGGCCCCGATGAAGTCCCTTTCCCAATTTTCGCTCCGGGCCGCCGTGCTTGGAATGGCCCTGTTTTCGGCCGGCTGCCAGCGCGCGGCCGATGCCTCCAAACAAGGCCCGCCCGGTGGGGGGCGCCGTCCCGCCGTCCCGGTTCGCGTCGCTCAGGCGGCCCTTGCCGACGTGCCTCTCGATGTGCAGGCCATCGGCAACGTGGAGGCGTCATCGAGCGTAGCCGTCAAGGCCCGCGTTGCCGGCCGCATCGATCGCGTGCTGGTGCAGGACGGCCAGGAAGTTAAGGAAGGCGAGGTTCTGTTCAAGCTCGACGCCGTGCCGTTCGAAGAGGAGGTGCGGCTGGCGGAGGCCAACATCGCCCGCGACAGGGCCCTGGAAAAACAGGCCATGGCTGCGGTCGCCCGCGATCAGGCTGTGGCCCGGAACGCCCGCGCCCAGGCGGACCGTCATCAGAACCTGTTCAAGGAAGGCATCGCCGCCCGCGAACAGGCCGAACAGTTCCGGACCGCCGCTGAAGCCGCCGAAGCCGCCGTTGCCGCCGACCAGGCCCAGATCGAAAGCGCCCGCGCCGCCATGCGCGCCGATGAGGTTCGTTTGTCGGAAGCCCGGCTCCGGCTGTCCTACACCACCATCGCCGCGCCAGCGCCCGGCCGCGCCGGTTTCGTCGCCGTCAAGGAAGGTAATCTGGTCAAGGAAAACGACACGCCGGCGCTGGTGGTGCTTCTGCGCCTGCAGCCGGTCTATGTCAACTTTGGCGTGCCGGAACAGGCGCTGGCTGAAATCCGCCGCCACATGGCGCAAGGCTCGCTCAGTGTCGATGCCTACATGGAAGACACCCCTTCTGAGATCAGCACGGGCAAGCTCACCTCCATCGATAACACCGTCGATCAGGCTACCGGCACCATCAAGCTGCGCGCTACCTTCCCCAATGCGGCCCGCACGCTCTGGCCAGGGCAGTTTGTCAATGTCCGGCTCCGGCTGCGCGTCGAAAATCAGGTGGTCACGGTGCCCAAGCGTGCCGTGATGAATGGCGCCGACGGCACCTATTCCTGGATCGTCGCCGAAGACGGCACTGCGCAGTTCCGGCCTGTCCGGGTGGCGCGTGAGCGCGGTGACATTTCTCTGATCGCCGAAGGCATCAAGCCCGGTGAAACTCTGGTGACGGAAGGCCAGTTGCGGGTGACGCGCGGCGCCAAGCTCGAGATTCTGGCCGCCAAGGCGCCCAGCGCCAATTGAGGCCGGTATGAACTTTACCGCATTTTTTATTCATCGGCCCATCGCTACCGTGCTCCTTATGTTGTCTCTGCTCGCCTTCGGGCTGCTGGGCTACATTGTGCTGCCCGTAAGCGACCTGCCGCCGGTGGAGTACCCCACCATCACCGTACAGGCGTCGCTTCCCGGCGCTGACCCGGACACCATGGCCTCCACCGTCGCCGCGCCGCTCGAACGGCAGTTCTCAACCATCGCCGGCGTCGACAACATGTCGTCCACAAGTTCGCTCGGCCGCACCAGCATCACCCTCCAGTTCGCCCTCGAACGCGATATCGATGCCGCCGCGCAGGACGTCCAGTCGGCCATTTCCCAGGCGCTCCGATCCCTGCCTCCGAACATGCCCTCGCCGCCCGGGTATGCCAAGGTGAATCCGGCGGATCAGCCGGTGATCTACCTGGTGCTCAAGTCGGAAACCATGCCGATGCCCCAGGTGGACGAATATGCTCAGAACATCCTGGCGCAGAAGATCTCGTCGGTGGCCGGCGTCGCCCAGGTGATGATCTTCGGTACCCAGAAGTACGCTGTGCGCGTGCAAGTGGACCCGGAAAAACTCGCCAGCCGCCGCGTCGGCCTGGAAGAGGTTCGCGAGACCCTGGCCCGCGGCAGCGTTAAACTGCCCTCGGGCGCACTCTGGGGCCACACCCGCACCTATACCGTTCAGGCCCAAAGCCAGTTGGATAGCGCCGAAGGATTCCGGCCATTGATCGTTGCGTACCGCAATGGCAACCCCATTCGCCTGGAACAACTGGGCCGCGTCTTTGACGGCACCCAGTTTGATAAGAGCGCCTTCTGGTGGCGCGATCAGCGGGCGATGACGCTTGCCGTGCAGAAACAGCCTGGCACCAATACCGTGGCCGTGGTGGACGGCATCATGAAGCTTATGCCGGCGCTGAAACAGCAGATGCCGGCTTCGCTCGATCTGATCGTCAACTACGACCGCTCCCAGACCATCCGGGAGTCAATCGCCGAAGTCAAGTTCACCCTTGGCATCACCGTCGTTCTCGTCATCCTGGTGATCTTCGTCTTCCTGCGCAACGCCAGCGCCACCATGATCCCCAGCATCGCCGTCCCTCTGTCCCTCATCGGCACCTTCGCCGCCATGTACATGCTGGGCTACTCGGTGGACAACCTTTCGCTCATGGCGCTCACGCTCTCGGTGGGTTTCGTGGTCGATGACGCCATCGTCATGCTGGAGAACATCGTGCGGCACCGTGAGATGGGCAAGTCGCGCCTTCAGGCCGCCCTCGACGGCTCCCGCGAAGTGGGCTTCACCATCGTCTCCATGACCGCTTCGCTGGTGGCCGTCTTCATTCCCGTGCTGTTTCTCGGCGGCATTGTCGGGCGGCTTCTCAAGGAGTTCTCGGTCACCATCGCCGTGGCAATCCTGATCTCGGGCGTGATCTCACTCACCCTGACGCCCATGCTGTGCAGCCGCTACCTGGGCCATCAGGATCACGGCGGCGGCCGGGGCCAGGGCCGCCTCTCGCGCTGGTTTGAGAACGGATTCCTCGCTGTGCAGCGAGCCTACGACTGGTCGCTCCAGCGAGCCATGCGCTATCACATGGTGACCATCCTCATCAACATCGCCGTCGCCGCCGGCGCCGTCAAGCTCTTCAACGAGATTCCCAAGGGCTTCATTCCCGCGGAGGATACGGGCATCATCTTCGGCAGCACGGAAGCCGCCGAGGACACTTCGTTCGATGAGATGACACGCTTGCAGCGCTCCGTTGCCGTTGAGATCAACAAGAACCCCCACGTCGCCTCGTTCATCACCGGCATCGGCGGGGGACCCACGGCCAGCGGCATCAACACCGGCTTCGTCTTCATGCGGCTGGCCGCGCGCGACCAGCGCCCCCACGCCAACGACATCGTGCAGCAACTCCGTGCCTCCATTTCGAAGCTCCCCGGGGTCAACATCTTCCTGCGCGTGCCGCCGCTGATCACCATCGGCCAGCAGGGCCGCAGCCTGTACGTTGTCACTCTGCAGGATGTCGATACCAATCTGCTCTACCGCTGGGCGCCGCGCCTGGAAGCCAGGATGAAGACG
>VFZY01000074.1 GCA_016870915.1 Acidobacteriota bacterium
GGTTTTGTTTGTCACCCATTGGGTGCTGTCCTCCGCAGGGGTCTTCGCTGCCTTCAAACCCCTATCGATATTGATGCGGACGAGCATCCAGGAGATTCGCACGCGCGGCTCAAAACGGAAATGTGGGTAAAAAAGGCGAGGACCCTCTTGCCAGGTTTTTCGGTGAGAGCGATCTTGCCGTCTGCGCGCTCGCCCTCCGCGAGCAGCAGGTCAAAACCTGCCTCCCCGCCGCGGTCGCCGTCACCGCCACCGCTCCACCCCTGAACCTGCGTCAGGGCCGCCGCATCACCGTGCGCCTCGACGACCCCCAGGGCCACCTCGATCAGCACGAAGGAAAAACCTCCGGTGCCCACCTCCTCCTCGGCGTTGGCTTCGATGGCCTCCACCGCACCCCGCAACTCATCACAACCACCCGCCAGGAGCGCGTCTACGAACTCCTCGCTCCCGTCAACACCCCCGTCGCCGTCTCGCTCCACAGCGCCTTCTTCGACTTCGACGAAGACAACGGCACCCCCATCACCCGAGGGCGCTCCAAAGCTGTCCCCGGCGGCCAGACCCTCCCCGCCACCGTCCGCTTCAAAGTCACCGGCGCCAGCCGGAAAGCGGCCCCCTGATGTGGCCCCGTGCCCAGCCGAAAACCCCGTTCACATACTCCTCAACTTTTTTTCAACTAACCCATCCCACTCATTCCACGCCACTTCACCACCATAACCCCAGGTAACATGGTTCGAAATCGCCCCCTCCGTCTGTACACTCCATCAGGAAGGACTCACCAGACCATGCAAACCGCATCCACCGCCCGCGCCGAAGTCAACCGCGCCAACGCCGCCCACTCCACCGGTCCTCGCACCGAGGAAGGCAAGGCAGCCTCCGCAAAGAATGCCCTCCGCCACGGCCTCACCAGCGCCCAACTCCTCATCCTCCCCGGCGAGCAGGAAGAATTCGACGCCCTTCTCAAGGACCTCACCCGCGACCTCCGCCCCGAAGGCGCCATCGAGACCGTCCTCTTCAACGACATCGTGCACGCCGCCTGGCAGAAACGCCGCGCCCGCCTCCTCGAAGCCCAAGCCCCCGCCGCCGGCCCCGATCAACTCCCCCTCCTCGACCGCCTCCGCCGCTACCACGGCCACTACGACCGGCTCTTCAACCGAGCCCTCAAGAGCCTCCTCGAAATTCAGCGTGAGCGCATTGCCGTCGCCATCGAACTTGAGAAGCCCGCCGCCAGCCCTCTCATCCCGCTGAAACTCCTGCGTCCGCAGTCAACAGTGCGCAGACCAAGACCGCAACGCGTTGATAAGAAACTGCTTGATTTCGACCTGGCTTCGTTTCGCACCACACCCGAATCGGGGGCGCCCAGGCCGTGAAAACGCCGCCCAACCACGCCGCTATTGCAGTGCCCGGCGCCTCAACAGGTGGACCGTGTCCGGCGCCGAACCCCGGAACTTACGGTACATCTCCAGCGCATCCTCGGTCCCGCCCCGGGAAAGCAGCATCTTCCGGAACCGGTCCCCGTTCGCCCGCTTCAGCCCGCCGTTCTGCCGGAACCACTCCACCGTATCGGCGTCCAGCACCTCGCTCCAGATGTAGGAGTAATACCCGGCCGCATACCCGGCGCTGCCAAAGATGTGCGAAAAGTACGTCGATCGATACCGCGGCGGAACCGGCTCAAAGTCCAGGCCGTGCCGCGCGAACACCCGCTTCTCAAATGCCGCCACGTCCTTCGGAACATCGTTCGGCGCCAGTTGGTGCCACTCCATGTCCAGAATCGACGCCGCCAGATACTCGGTGGTCTTGAACCCTTCGTTGAACTGGCTCGCCGCCTGCACTTTCGCCAGCAACTCCTTCGGCATCGGCTTGCCGGTCTCATGGTGCACCGCGTAGTTCGCCAGAATCTCCGGCCACACCGCCCACATCTCGTTCACCTGCGAAGGAAACTCCACAAAGTCGCGCGGCACGCCGCCAAGCCGCGGGTACTTCCCGTCGTTGAACAGCATGTGCAGCGCATGGCCGAACTCATGGAACATCGTGTTCACTTCGCTGTGCGTCATCAGCGTCGGCTGGCCCTCCGGCGGCTTTGGAATGTTCAGATGATTCCCAATCACGGGCTTGGTCCCCTCCAGCCCGTTCTGCGGCACATACGGATTCGCCCACGCGCCGCCGCGCTTGTTCGGCCGCGCGTAGAAGTCACCCAGAAACAGCCCCAAAGGCGACCCGTCCTCGTTGAACACCTCAAACACGTACATGTCCGGCGAATACCCCTTCAGGTCCCGCCGCTCCTTGAACGTGATTCCGTAAAGCTTCGTCGCGGCGTGAAAAACACCGTCCACCAGCACCCGCCGGATCTCGTAGTAGGGCCGGAGTTGCGAATCGTCGAACGAGTACCGTGCCAGCCGCACCTTCTCGGAGTAATACTCCCAGTCGGCCGCCGTAATCGGCCGTCCCGCGGTTTTCTCCAGTTCCGCCGCCTCCTTGCGAGCGTTGGCCACCGCCGGCGGCGCCAGCTTGGCCAGCAGTTTGTTCACCGTCTCCACGTTTGCCGCCGTCTGCCGCTTGATCTGGTAGTCGGCATAGGTGGGGAACCCCAGCAGGTTCGCCATCTCGGCGCGCTTTGAGGCAATCGCCGTGATCACCGCCTGATTGTCGTTCGCGCCTCCGCGCATGCCGCGCTGAAGCGAGGCGTCCATCACCCGCCGCCGCACCGGCGCGTCTTCCAACAGCCCCAGCGGCGGCTGGCCCGTCGTGTTCGTCAACCGGATCCCGTACCCGCCCTCCCTCTCGGCCGCCTTGATCGCCGCTTCGGAGAGCCCCTTCAACTCGTCGCGGGAAGCCGCCACCGTGCTGGCGTTGATCTCCGCCAGAACGTTGCGCCGGAACTGAGCGTACAGCTTGGCCAGTTCCTCGTTCAACCCGCGGACCCGCGTCTTGCCCTCGCCCGTCAGCCGCGCGCCCCGGCGCACGAAGTCCTCGTGATAGCGCTCAATCAGCCGCACCGAAACCGCATCCAGCTTCAGGCTCGCCCGCGCGGCATGCAGCTTCTCAAGGCGCGCGAACAGAACCGGATTCAGCTCAATCGCATCCTGGTGCGCCGCCAGACGAGGCGAAATCTCGGCATCCAGCTTCTGCAGCGCCGGGTTCGTCAGCGACGCCGTCAGAATCCCGAACGCCCGCCCCACCCGGTTCAACAGCCGGCCGCTGCGCTCCAGCGCCACAACCGTGTTCTCGAACGTGGGCGCCTCCGCGTTGCCGGCAATCGCCTCCACCTCCCGGCGCTGCTCCGCCATGCCCTCCTCAAAGGCGGGCAGGAAGTGCTCATCCCGAATCGCCGCGAACGGCGGAAGCTGGTACGGCAGCGGACTCGGCTTGAGAAGCGGATTCTCCATATCAGCGGCAAATGATGGCAGAGCCAGCGCCAGAGCTCTCACGGATCCAAGCGGCGTCATGGCGCCTCCTTTCCAGTTCTAAACGTAATACGCACCAGCAGGGCTAACCAAATAGTACAACCAAATGTTAATTTCGCCGTCCAGGCGCTCCACGATCCTTGCTTTCGGGCCCATGGCGCGGAAGAATGGAGCGAAGGCGTCTCGGAGCGCCTGTTGAAATCGGAAGTTGAGAGGAAGTTATGAATCGAATGAAAATGCTGGTGGCCGCGGCCACCCTGCTTGCGGGTAGCGCCTCTGCCGCGCCCGTTGCCTACTATGCCCATATGGACGGCCCCAGCGAGGCGCCGCCAAACGCCAGCCCCGGAACCGGATTCACGCGCGTGACCATTGACACCATGGCCCATACCCTCCACGTGCAGGCCTGGTTCAGCGGCCTGCTCGGCACCACAACCGCGGCGCACATCCACATCGGTGTCCCCACGGGTCCAGTCGCCACCCAGACGCCGAGCTTTTCGGGTTTCCCTCTGGGCGTGACATCTGGCAGCATGGACCGGACGTTCGACCTCACCCTGGCGTCCAGCTTCCGCGCTGGGTTCATCACCGCAAGCGGCGGAACGGTGGCCGGGGCGGAAGCGGCGCTGGCGGCCGGCATGGCGGCCGGTAGCGCTTACTTCAACATTCACAGCACCTCGTTCCCCGGCGGTGAGATCCGCGGCTTCCTCAAGCCCGCGCCGGAACCTTCCACCATCGCTCTGTCGGGCTTGGCGCTGGCTGCGGCCGCCTTCCTGCGCCGCCGCAGGTAGCTCCAGCCACATTCTGTCCGCTGCAAGGCCGGATGGCGACTGCCGTCCGGCCTTCGCGCTTTTTCAAGCGGCGGTTTCGAGCAGCGGTTGCGGCCGCGGGCGAGGTCTGGTAGACTGAAAGTTCCTTTGCTCTGAAAAGAGCGTCACCTTGGGAGGTGCCGGGCGAGATTCGCGCCGGTGCCGTTTGGACCAGTCAACAACATGGCACACAAGACAGGCAAGAAGTTCGCCGCCGCGGCGAAGCAGGTTGAAAAGCGGCCCTACAAGCTGGATGACGCCATTGCGCTTGTCCAGAAGATCAAGTTCGCCAAGTTCGACGAGACCGTGGAGGTCCATCTCCGGCTGGGTGTCGATCCCAAGCATGCCGACCAGATGGTTCGCGGCACCGTCGTGCTGCCCAACGGCCTCGGCAAGTCGAAGACCGTCCTCGTCATCGCCTCGGGCGAAAAGATCCGCGAAGCAGAGGCTGCCGGCGCCGATTTCTTCGGCGGCGAAGAGATGGTCACCAAGATTCAGGCGGAAAACTGGCTCGCCTACGATGCCGTCGTCGCCACCCCGGACATGATGCGTTCGCTCGCCCGGCTCGGTAAGATCCTCGGCCCCCGTGGTCTCATGCCCAACCCCAAGACCGGCACCGTCACCACCGACATCGCCACCGCGGTGAAGGAAGTCAAGGCCGGTAAGGTTGAGTTCCGTGTCGACAAGACCGGCGTCATCCATGCCCCCGTGGGCAAGGTCGGTTTCACCACCCCCAAGCTCATTGAGAATGCCAACACCCTGATCGGCGCCGTCGTGCGCGCCAAGCCGGCCGCGGCCAAGGGCAAGTACGTCAAGTCCGCCACCGTTTGCTCCACCATGGGGCCGGGCGTGGCTCTCGATGTCACCGTGTACAACGCGAAGATGGTTTAGACCGGCCCGAACAGTTTCCAGGCGTCCCAGGTTCCGGAGAGACTCACATGAAGAAGAAGGAAGATAAGCAGAAGGATCTCGACCTCCTGAAGAAGGAGTTTGAGGCGAATCCGTCTCTGTTCGTGACCGGCTTTGAAAAGCTGACGGTCGCGCAGGATTTCGAGCTCCGCAAGACCGTGCGTGGCGCGGGTGGCAGTTACCGGGTGGTGAAGAACAACCTGGCGGAGATCGCCTCCGCGGGCACCCCGTCCGAGCCGGCCTTCAAGGGCCTGGCGGGCATGACCTCCATCGCTTCCACCTCGGGCGATCCGGTGGCCCTGGCCAAGGCGCTGCAGGCGTACGCCAAGGCGCACCCGGCATTCAGTTTCAAGGCGGGCGTGGTGGAAGGCCGCGCCATCGACGTCGCGTCGATCGCGGACCTCGCCAATATGCCGTCGAAGGAAGAGATCTACTCGAAGCTGCTCTTCCTCATCCAGGCTCCGGCGCAGCGTCTGGTGACGGCTGTCAACGGAGTCGGGCGGAATTTGGCCGTGGTCATCGACCAGGGCTGCAAGGAAGGGAAGTTCCCCGGCTAGCGGGCTCCCTTCACGGATTTTCAGGCAGGCGCCTTACCGGGTGGCCGGCCATTGAAGCGATTTTTTAAGTCACGGAGACAACGAACATGGCGGATATCAACGCGATTGCAGAACAGATTCAGGGGCTGACCCTTCTTGAAGCGTCTCAGCTCGTCAAGTTGCTCGAAGAGAGGCTGGGTGTTTCAGCGGCGGCGGCCAGTGTCGCCGTGGCTGCCCCCGCCGCCGGCGGCGCTGCTGCCGCTCCGGTGGAAGAGAAGACCGAGTTCAACGTGATCCTGACGGCCGTCGGCGCCAACAAGATCAATGTCATCAAGGTGGTTCGCGAAGTCACCAGCCTCGGCCTGAAGGAAGCCAAGGACCTTGTCGATGGCGCCCCCAAGGCTGTCAAGGAAGGCGTGAACAAGGACGAAGCGGAGTCGATCAAGAAAAAGTTCGCCGACGCCGGCGCCACCGTCGAAGTGAAATAAGGCCCTCCCGGCCGGCCGCCGCGTTCGGGCGGATTCTCAGGACTTCGGGCGGACGTGTCCTCGCCTTCCGCGTGCTCGCGGCGAGGCTGGATTGGACGCGTCCGCCTTCTGTTTCGTCCGGCGTCAGCGCTTCGCAAGACTCTTGACGTAGTGCGGAAGTGATGCTAGACTAAAATGGTCCAGGTAGGCTCTTCGGTCGGAATGTGCCGAAGGTGTCCCGTCTTGATCAGGTTTGTTTGCCCGAATCTGGTTCGTTTAGTTTGCGCCGGTCAGCCGGATCCAGCTCGATCGTGAAGCGAAACATCCCCGTCCTTTTCCGTGGCCTGCCACTCGCCGCCGAAGGTCATGGTATGCCCTTGGCGTGTCCGCCCGTAGTGTCTCTCCTCACAGGTGAGATCCCGGTCATCCCCGGCCGGAGCTTTCGCCCCCTCTTGAACCTCTTATCGGCAGCCGGTTTGCGCCCCTCCGGCGTTCCGTCGTTTTTGCGCTGCCGTGACGCCGCTCCATGCCCGGGTCCCGGGCGGGCGCGTGCCTTGTAGTAATGACTGATTTGACCTGATTCAATGTGCCGCCCCGGAGTAGCCTTCTCCTTCGGCGCCGGCGGCAGGGAGTGATAACAAGATGCAGAATTCGGCCAACGTAACGGTTCGCGAGCGGGTGGATTTTTCCCGCATCAAGACCTCCATCCCCATTCCGAACCTGATTGAGGTTCAGAAGCGCTCCTACGAGCGGTTCCTCCAAATGGACCTCCTTCCGGAGGAGCGTGACGACGTCGGCCTGCAGAGCGTCTTCCGCAGCGTCTTCCCCATCACTGACTTCCGGGGCCTCTCCGAACTGGCCTTTGTCGATTACTCCATCGGCAACTGGGAGTGCAAGTGCAGCGCCCTGAAGGGCCTCAACCACCTGCGCACCGTGTGCCGCAACCCCTCCTGCGGCGCCATGATCCAGACGGATCCGTTCCATGCCGGCGACGTGCTCTGCCACAAGTGCGGCACGTTCAACCGGAACATCGTCACCTTCTGCAACCGCTGCGGTGACCCGGTGGGCCTGCAACTCAAGTACGACGTCCCCGAGTGCGAAGAGCGCGGCATGACCTACGCGGCCCCGCTCAAGGTCACCATCCGGCTCACGGTCTACGACAAGGATGCCGACACCGGCTCCAAGACCGTCCGCGATATCAAGGAACAGGAGGTCTTCTTCGGCGAAATCCCGCTGATGACCGACAACGGGACCTTCATCATCAACGGCACCGAGCGCGTCATCGTCTCCCAGTTGCACCGCTCCCCCGGCGTCTTCTTCGAGAAGGTGGCCGCCCAGGGCTACTACCTCGGCAAGATCATTCCCTACCGCGGAAGCTGGGTCGAATTCGAATACGACAACAAGAACCTGCTGCACGTGCGCATCGACCGGAAGCGCAAGTTCTACGGCACGGTCTTCCTCCGCGCGCTCGGCCTCACCTCCGACGAGAAGATCCTCAAGGCCTTCTATAAGGACACCCTCTCAACCATCACCGTCAAGGATGGTAAGCTCCGTTGGCACACCTCCGGCGGCCTGCTGGGCGTCAAGCTCTCGCACGCCATCACCAAGGGCGGCCAGCAGATCGTTCCCCAGGGACGCAAGATCACCAACAGCGTCTTCAAGGAACTGGTCAAGTCGAAGGTGGAGTTCGTCGAAGCCGCCGCCAATGATCTGGAAGGCGCCTATGCAGCCGCCGACGTGGTGGACATGGAGACCGGCGAGGTGCTCGCCGAAGCCAACCAGGAACTGAACGTCGCCCGCATCCAGTCCTTCATCGAGGCGGGAATCACCACCTTCGAGGTGTTTTTCCCCGACCGCGACGAAGCCGGCACCGTCCTTGTCGCCACGCTCCGCAAGGACCCGGTGAAGACCCAGAACGAAGCGCTGCTTGAAATCTACCGCAAGCTCCGCCCCGGCGACCCGCCCACGGTCGACACCGCCACCCAGCTCTTCCAGGGCATGTTCTTCGACGACCGGAAGTATGACTTCTCCCGCGTCGGGCGCATGAAGTTCAACATCAAGATCCACGAGGACGCCGATCACGCTCCGGAGCCCTGGCGCAAAACCCACCCGGGCAAGATCGCCCTCGACCGCCGCACGCTCGATCAGGACGACTTCATCGACACCATCCGCTATCTGCTGAAGCTCCGCAAGGGCGCGGGCGCTGTCGATGACATCGATCACCTGGGCAACCGCCGCGTCCGCGCCGTCGGCGAACTGCTCGAAAACCAGTTCCGCATCGGCCTGGTGCGAATGGAGCGCGCCATCAAGGAAAAGATGTCGGTCTACCAGGAAATGCACACGGCCATGCCGCATGACCTGGTGAACGCCAAGCCCGTCATGGCGGCCATCCGCGAGTTCTTCGGCTCAAGCCAGCTCTCGCAGTTCATGGACCAGACCAATCCGCTCTCCGAGATCACCCACAAGCGCCGCCTGTCGGCCCTTGGACCGGGCGGCCTCTCGCGCGAACGCGCCGGATTCGAGGTCCGCGACGTCCACCCCACGCACTACGGCCGTATCTGCCCCATCGAGACCCCGGAAGGTCCGAACATCGGCCTCATCTCGTCTCTCTCCTGTTTTGCCCGCATCAACGAGTACGGCTTCATCGAGAGCCCCTACCGCAAGGTGGAAGAAGGGCATCTCGTCGATCTGGTGAAGATCCACAACCCGGGCGAGACCAACCATAAGGTGGGCGACGTCATCCTGGCCAAGGATCTCGAAAAGATCTCGAAAAAGCAGGGGCTTGAGTACGAAGCCTACTGCGACTACCTCTCCGCCTGGGAGGAAGACAAGTACACCATCGCCCAGGCCAACGTCGAAATCGACGACAGCGCCTTCATCGTTCCCGAACTGGTCAACGCCCGGCGCCAGGGCAACTTTGTGCTGGTCCACAAGGGCGAAGTGCAGTACATGGACGTGAGTCCCAAGCAGCTTGTCTCGGTGGCCGCCAGTCTCATTCCATTCCTTGAGAACGACGACGCCAACCGCGCGCTCATGGGCTCCAACATGCAACGCCAGGCCGTTCCGCTCCTGCGCGCCGACGCCCCCTATGTGGGCACCGGCATGGAGCGCGTCACCGCCCGCGACTCGGGCGCCGTCGTGGTCTGCAAGCGCTCCGGCATGGTGGACTCGGTGGACAGCGAACGCATCATCGTCCGCGTGGAAGGCAATGTCCACGAAGGCCAGATGTCGCGCGAGGTGGGCGCCGATATCTACACGCTCACCAAGTTCAAGCGCTCCAACCAGAACACCTGCATCTCGCAGAAGCCCATCGTCCACGTGAACCAGCGCGTCCGCAAGGGCGACATCCTCGCCGACGGCCCCTGCACCGATCAGGGTGAACTGGCGCTGGGCCGTAACGTCCTGGTGGCCTTCATGCCCTGGCGCGGCTATAACTTCGAGGACGCGATCGTTGTCAGCGAAAAGCTGGTCAAGGAAGATTACTACACCTCCATCCACATCGAGGAGTTCGAGATCGAGGCCCGCGACACGAAGCTGGGCCCCGAGGAGATCACCCGCGACATCCCCAACATCGCCGAGACGTTCCTCCGGAATCTGGACGAAAGCGGCGTCATCCGCATTGGCGCCACAGTCAAGCCCGGCGACATTCTGGTGGGCAAGGTCACGCCGAAAGGTGAAACCCAGCTCACGCCCGAAGAAAAGCTGCTGCGCGCCATCTTCGGCGAAAAGGCCGGCGATGTGAAGGATGCCTCGCTCTACTGCCCGCCCGGCATTGAGGGCACGGTGGTGGATTGCAAGGTCTTCTCCCGCAAGGGCGCCGACCTCGACGAGCGGTCGAAGGCGATTCTCGAAGACGAAGTGGCCCGCCTGCACCGCAACCTGGCGGATGAAAAGCGAATCCTGGGCGATGAGCGCGCCAAGCGGCTCGGCGCCCTGATGGAAGGCAAGCAGGCCTCCACGGACCTGCACGATGAGAAGACCAACAAGAAGCTGGTCGCCAAGGGGACCGATCTTACCCGCGACGTGATCGAAAAGCTCCGTGCGCGCGATCTGAAGCGCGTCCGGTTCACCGGCCGCGACCCGCGCCTGAATGAGCAGATCGACGAGATCGAGGAGATGACGTCCCGGCAGATCGCCGTCCTCGAAAAGATCACCGAGGAGAAGATCGCCAAGCTGAAGAAGGGCGACGAACTGCCGCCCGGCGTGATCAAGCTGGTCAAGTGCTACATCGCCATGAAGCGCAAGCTTTCAGTGGGCGACAAGATGGCCGGCCGTCACGGCAACAAGGGTGTCATCGCGCGCATCGTTCCGGAAGAGGATATGCCGTATCTTCCGGATGGAACGCCGGTTGAGATCGTTCTCAATCCGCTCGGCGTCCCGTCCCGTATGAACGTGGGGCAGATCCTCGAAACCCACCTGGGCTGGGCGGCCCATGTGCTGGGCCTGCACTTTGCCACGCCCGTCTTCGACGGCGCCACCGAGCGCGACATCAAGAGCATGCTGGGCAAGGCAAAGCTGCCTTCCTCGGGCAAGATCCAGTTGACCGACGGCATGAGCGGCCTCGCCTTCGAGCAGCCGGTCACCGTGGGCTATATCTACATGCTCAAGCTGTCGCACCTTGTCGACGACAAGATCCACGCCCGCTCCATCGGCCCGTACTCGCTTATCACCCAGCAGCCGCTGGGCGGCAAGGCGCAGTTCGGCGGCCAGCGCTTCGGCGAAATGGAAGTCTGGGCCCTGGAAGCCTACGGCGCCGCCTATGTGCTGCAGGAACTGCTCACGGCCAAGTCCGACGACGTCTATGGCCGCGCCAAGATCTATGAAGCCATCGTCAAGGGCGAGGCGGCCGCCGAACCGGGCGTGCCGGAATCGTTCAACGTGCTCATTCGCGAACTGCAATCGCTCTGCCTCGATGTCGAACTGATGAAGAAGCCGCGCGAAGTGCTCGACACCGCCCAGGCCGCCGACTAACCGGATTAAGGAGAGACTCAGACCATGTTTCGTTCATCCCCCTACGATCGCGCGAACCTGATCGCGGACTTCGATTCCATCCGCATCTCTCTGGCCTCCCCGGACAAAATCCGGAGCTGGTCTCACGGCGAAGTCACCAAGCCCGAAACCATCAACTACCGGACGTTCAAACCCGAACGCGACGGTCTGTTCTGCGCCCGCATCTTCGGCCCCACCACCGACTGGGAATGTCTCTGCGGCAAGTACAAGCGGATGAAGCACCGCGGCGTCATCTGCGACAAGTGCGGCGTCGAAGTGACGCTGTCTCGCGTCCGGCGCGAACGCCTGGGCCACATCGAACTGGTCAGCCCGTGCTCCCACGTCTGGTTCTTCAAGGGCCTGCCCAGCCGCATCGGCTACCTGCTGGATATCACGCTCCGCGAACTGGAGCGCGTCCTCTACTTTGAAGCGTTCGTGATCGTCGATCCCGGCAACGTTCCCGGCCTTTCGGCGGGCGAGGTGATCGCCGATGAGCGCAAGCGCCAGATCGACCAGGAGACTCCGGGCGCCCAGTACATCGCCATGATGGGCGCCGAGGGCATCAAGGAACTGCTCAAGAAGGTCGACACCGAAACCCTCTCCGTCGAGATCCGTGAGCGGATGCGCGGCGAAACCTCGCAGCAGAAGAAGCTCAAGTTCGCCAAGCGCCTGCGCGTGGTTGAATCCTTCCGCAAGTCGGGCAACAAGCCGGAATGGATGATCCTGGATGTTCTGCCGGTCATCCCGCCGGAACTGCGGCCTCTGGTCCCGCTGGATGGCGGCCGTTTCGCCACCTCGGACCTCAATGACCTCTACCGCCGCGTCATCAACCGCAACAACCGCCTGAAGAAGCTCATCGAGCTGCACGCTCCCGACGTGATCGTGCGCAACGAAAAGCGCATGCTCCAGGAAGCCGTCGATGCGCTGTTCGATAACGGCCGGCGCGGCCGCGTTCTGCGGGGCGCCAACAACCGGCCCCTCAAGTCGCTGTCCGACACGCTCAAGGGCAAGCAGGGCCGCTTCCGCCAGAACCTGCTCGGCAAGCGCGTCGACTACTCCGGCCGTTCGGTCATCGTGGTCGGCCCCGAACTCAAGCTCAACCAGTGCGGTCTTCCGAAGAAGATGGCCCTGGAACTGTTCAAGCCGTTCATCTATCACCGCCTTGAACAGCGCGGCCACTGCACCACCATCAAGCAGGCCAAGGAACTGGTGGAACAGCAGGACCCGGTGGTGTGGGACATCCTGGAAGAGGTCATTCGCGACCATCCCATCCTGCTCAACCGCGCTCCCACGCTGCACCGCCTGGGCATCCAGGCCTTTGAGCCCACCCTGGTCGAAGGCAAGGCGATCAAGCTCCACCCGCTCACCTGCACCGCCTTCAACGCCGACTTTGACGGCGACCAGATGGCCGTCCACGTCCCCCTGTCGCCCGAAGCGCAGATCGAAGCGTCAACCCTGATGCTTTCGGCCAACAACATCCTTTCGCCCGCCCACGGCGCGCCCATCGCCACGCCCACGCAGGACATGGTGCTTGGCCTCTACTACCTCACCAAGGCGCGGCCCGGCACCAAGGGCGAAGGCCGCACGTTCGCCTCCATCGACGATGTTCTCATCGCGCTGGAAATGGGCGAAGTGGAGACCCTCTCTCCCATCAAGCTGCGCTACACCGGCCGTGTGATCGACCTGACCAAGGCCTTCGATTCGCAGAACTTGCTCCACACCGAGCCCATCGAGTTCGAAAAGCAGTACATGGAGACCACCGTCGGCCGCGTCATCCTCAATGACGTGCTGCCGGACGAGATGCCCTTCATCAACGGCCTGCTGAAGAAGAAGGGGCTCACGCAGCTTGTCCAGTACTGCTATCTGCGGTTCGGCCTTCAGATCACCGTCGCCATGCTTGATGAGGTGAAGGCGCTCGGGTTCCTCTATGCCACCCGCGCCGGCATCTCCATCGGCATCGACGACATGGTGGTTCCGGCGTCCAAGCCCAAGCTGGTGAAGGACGCGGAGAAAGCCGTCATCGAAGTCCAGGAGCAGTATTCCGAAGGCGCCATCACCCACGGTGAGCGCTACAACAAGATCATCGAAATCTGGTCCAAGGTCACCGAACGCGTCTCCGAGGAGATGTTCAAGGTGATGGAAGAGGACGACCGTACCGGCCGCTACCTCAACCCCATCTACATCATGGCGGACTCCGGCGCCCGCGGTTCCAAGCAGCAGATCCGCCAGCTCTCCGGCATGCGCGGTCTCATGGCCAAGCCCTCCGGCGAGATCATCGAAACCCCCATCACGGCCAACTTCCGCGAGGGGTTGAACGTGCTGCAGTACTTCATCTCGACGCACGGCGCCCGTAAGGGTCTGGCCGATACCGCGCTCAAGACCGCGGACTCCGGCTACCTCACGCGCCGTCTCTGCGACGTGGCGCAGGATGTCATCGTCACCGATCTCGATTGCGGCACCAACGACGGCATCTACGTCGAGCCGATCATCGAGTCGGGCGAAATCATCGAGCCGCTGCGCGACCGCATCGTCGGCCGCGTCGCTCTGGAAGACCAGCGCGATTTTGAAGGCAATGTCATCGTCGGCGTCAACCAGGAGATCACCGAGGAACTCGCCGCCGCCATTCAGGCGTCGGGCATTGAGCGGGTCAAGATCCGCTCCGTGCTCACCTGCGAATCGCGCCGCGGCGTCTGCCAGCGCTGCTACGGCCGCAACCTCGCCACCGGCCGCATGGTGGAACGGGGCGAAGCGGTGGGCATCATCTCCGCGCAGTCCATCGGCGAACCCGGCACGCAGCTCACCATGCGTACGTTCCACGTCGGCGGCACCGCCAGCGGCCAGAGCGAACAGTCCAAGCAGGACGCCAAGTCCAACGGCTTCGCGCGCTTCATCGGCATCAACACGGTGCGCAACGCCAAGGGCCAGTTGATCGCCATGAACCGCAACGGCATCCTCGCCGTCGTCGACGACAAGGGGCGCGAAAAGGAGCGCTACCAGGTGGTCTACGGCGCCAAGGTGCTGGTGGAAGACGGCGCCCCGGTGAAGGAAAACCAGGACCTGCTGGAATGGGATCCCTACACCTTCTCCATCCTCACCGAAGTCAGCGGCACCATCCACTTCAAGGACATGCTGCTCGGCACCACCATCGCCGAGCAGGTGGACGAAATCACCGGTATGTCCCAGTGGGTGGTCACCGATACGCAGGATGAAAAGCGCCTGCCCACCATCCAGGTACGCGGCGTCAGCGGCTCCAGGGCCGAAGAGCGCAAGTACCTCATGCCCACCCACGCTCACCTGATGGTTCAGGATGGCGAGGAGGTCCACGCGGGCGACGTGCTGGCCAAGATCCCCCGCGCCACCACCAAGACCAAGGACATCACCGGCGGTCTGCCGCGCGTCGTCGAACTCTTCGAGGCCCGCAAGCCGCGCGATCCTGCCGTGATGGCGGAGATCAACGGCCTGGTGAAGTACGGCGAAATCTCGAAGGGCGTCCGCAAGATCTCCATCACCGGGGAAGACGGCGATGTCCGCGAGTACGCCATCCCCCGCGGCGTCCATCTCAACGTCCAGGAAGGGGACCGGGCCCGCGCCGGCGACCCCCTCATGGACGGTCCCCGCAACCCCCACGACATCCTCCATGTCCTGGGCGAATTCGAGCTCCAGAAATACCTGGTGAACGAGATCCAGGAAGTCTACCGGCTGCAGGGCGTCAACATCAACGACAAGCACCTGGAAGTCATCGTCCGCCAGATGATGCGCTGGGTGCGGATCGAAGACATCGGCGACACCGAGTTCCTCCCCGAGGAAGTGGTGGACCGCTTCAAGTTCCGCGAGGAAAATCAGCGCGTGGTGGATGCCGGCGGGCGCCCCGCCAGCGGCAAGCCCGTGCTGCTCGGCATCACCAAGGCCTCGCTTTCAACCGATTCGTTCATCTCCGCCGCCTCCTTCCAGGAAACCACGCGTGTGCTCACCGAAGCCGCCATCAACGGCAAGGTGGACTACCTGCGCGGCCTGAAGGAGAACGTGATCATGGGCCGGCTGATTCCCGCCGGCACCGGTCTCGAGTACTATCGCGCCGTGAAGATCGCCGGCGAGGATGTGGTGGAAGAGGAAGTGCAAACCGAAACCGCCGATCTGATGGACGGCTTCCCGGGCTACGACGAGGATGCCCGCGCGTTGTTCGCCGGCGGCCTCGACGACCTGGGCGACGAGTCGCTCGACGCCGAGTAAGAGCGTGTTTCAAGGGGTTCCACGGCGGCCATACCGCCGCCGTGGGCTGACATGCTAGCCTAAAACATAGAACCTCACTCACGATTCAACGCTACCGGATGCTGATCGCCAGGGAATTCGTCGCCTACCTCTCCCGCAAGCTCGTCAAGAGACTGGCGCCCGCCTATCTTGAGACGGGCGACCCGGGAGGGCTCAGCGAACTGATCAACGCCGTGATCAGCGAAGAACTGGAAGTGGAGGATCGCCTGAACGACGAAGTCCGCGATCTGCTCAGCCAGTACACCGACTATATGCGGCAGGAAGGCGTCAGCTACCAGGACATGTTCCGGAAGGCCAAGAACGCCCTCATCCGGGAGCGCAAAGTGGTGCGGGCCAGCGGACGCGACACCGGCGATTCGATGAAGCTGTCCCGCGACAAGATCACCGAGATCTCCCACAAGATCATCGGTTCGCTCCGCACCTCCCGCATGGTGCGCCTGCGGAAGGACCAGAACGAGATCCGGCTGCAGATCACCTCCGGCATCACCGAGATCCTCTCCACCGAGGACAAGGCTGACCGGGAGAGCCGGCGCAAGATCCGCACGCTCAAGCGCGAAGTGGCCGAGGGCTCCGAGGAGTTCGACCTGCTGCAGCGCCGCTACTACGCCGAAGAGCTGAAGAAGCTCGGTATCGACCTGGCGAAATAGCCGCCCGGCCGCTCGTTCGGGGCTAGTTCTGCTTCTTCTGCTCGGCGATCAGGCTGGCGACACGCGAATTCGGGTTCACCGGCTCGATCAGGATCAACTGGTCGCGGTTGATCATCATCCTGTCCGGGCCGTGCCACTCCTTGCCGCGCTTCACCAGCACGCTGTTCGGCTGCTTGGTCTCCGGGTTGTTCACCGTCTGAACGTAGTAGACGTCCGTCAGAGTGAGGAAGTGTGAGCTCAGGTTCTCCAGCTTCCCGAAGTACACCTGTCCGCCGGCAAGCAGCACTGCCTGGTACTCCGCGTTGAACCTGGGCTCCCGGGCGGCGGCCATGAAGTACGCTCCGCCGGCCAGAGCGCCAATCAGCACCAGCAGCGCCAGAACCTTGATCACCGCGCCGCCGCGGTCACTCCCCTGTTTCGTCATTGCAGTTACCTCTCACTTGCTTCCGGCGGGCTTCCTGTCCGCCAGTGCTTTGATGTCGGGCGGAAGCTCGAAGTTCTTCTCCGCGAGGTTCTCGTTGTAGATAACCCGCTCAATGGAGACGGCCATCACCTGGCCCGCCATGGTTGTGGTGAGCACGCGCGGGCTGAGCACTCCGTCCGTGGCGCTGTAGCCAGACATGAGCGTTTCGCTCGGAATGTCGCCCATCGGTGAATTCAGCACCATCGAAACCTTCCGGAGATACCCGGTCTTCCTGGAATAATAACGTATCTCGGGGGCTCCTTCCTTCGGCGTCAGCTCAATCTCGTCGCACTCTTCGCCGTCCACGGTCTGAACGCCCTTCACCTGGGTCCTGGTGAAGACCTCGCGCCAGTGAAGATCCTTGTCCAGCGCCATCTCCCGGATGGTCGCGGCCCGTTCGGCGCCGGTCTTCAAGCGCGGTCCAGCCATCGCGGAAAGCTCCCAGGCGATGTCCCCCAGAGTGCCCTGCTCGATCTTGCCCACCCCGGGGATGTCGATGACGATGTAGCTCTTGTCCTTGGCCCGGTAGCCGGTCATCTTCGCCTTCAGACCCATGGCCTTCATTTCAAAAGTGCCGTGCTGAACCTCGGTCTTGACCTTCTCATAAGCCGCGCGGCCGCCGGTCACCTCGATATAGCGATCCAGAATCGCGGGGCCGTCCGGCGTCTTGCCGCCGTCCTGGGCGGGAAGAACACAGGCGGCCGCCAACAGGCTAGCGGCGAGAGTCCGTGGGAGAAGCATGAATCCAGTCTAGCGCCGCATCCAGCACCAGGTCGCGGCCCTGACGCAGTGATTGGCGTGTGTGCCGCACCACGGCATCGGGTGTCACACCCGTGCCCTCCAGCGTCCGGCCGCTCGCGGAAACGTAGTTCGCCACGGCGTACTGAAGCAGGTCGCCGTTCGGAAGCTGCTCCACCATGGAAGGCAGCGCGGCGCCCGCCGAACGGGTACCGAAGATCCGGGCCCGCTTCAGGTCCTGCATGCCCCCGGCAAAGATTTCGGCTGTCGACACCGAGGCTCCGTCCATCAGAATCGCGAGCTTTCGCTCAAAGATCTCCGGCCGCGGGTTCACCACGAACTTCAGAGGAAGCGCGCGCCGGTGCATCACGCCCAACTGCTGGTCCGGCTTGTCGATGAACCATCCGGCGAAGCCCATCGCCAGCACGCCGAGTCCACCGGAATTGCCGCGGATGTCGATGATCATGCCCGCACAGTCCTTCAGGCAGCCGCGCACGGCGTCCGCGAACTGAGGCATGATGCGAGCGGGGTCCAGGAACAGATTGAACCGGACATAACCCGCATCGGGTGCAACGCGGCGCGATTCGAACCACAACGGCGCCGGCGGCATCAGCCCCACGCCGGCGAAGACGCCGCGTTCAGGCGCCGCCTGCAGGGAACGGGCCACCGGGCGGCCCGAGGCGTCCAGAAACCGGAACGGAATCGCCTGTCCCACATGACCAGAGAGGCGATTGCGCAGAAACGCCGCCTCCATCAACCCGGCGGGCCGCGATCCGCGCTCCTTCGCCAGCCGGGCCAGGCCCGGGGCAAGCTGGCGTCCGCGCACGGAGACGATCTCCCAGCCGCGCTTGACGCCCGCCTTCTCCGCCGGACTGCCCGGCTCCACGTGCAGAACGAAGGCCGCGCCGTCCGCGATCACGCCTTCGATACCCACCGAGCCCGCGCCGCCCGCGTCCGGGTCCCGCGCCAGGATCTCAGCCAGGTCGAAACTGATGAGCGCGAAGTGGGACTGCTTGAGCCGCCCGATCATCTCGCGCACGATCGCCCGGGCCTCGGCCTCGGACGCGGCGGCTGCCTTGGGGCGCAGTTCGTCCCGCACCGCGTTCCAGCCGATGGACTCCAGATAGGCCGGGTCCCAGTGGTTGTCGTTGATCCGGTTCCAGACGAAGTCGAAGAGCTCGGCGCCCGGCGTGGGCTTCACCGGCTGGGCCCACGCGGCGACCGCAAGCCCCAAGGCCGCGGCGGCCCTACAGACCCGCATGGAAGGCTTCGATCTCGGCCGCCTCCGCCTCGCTCAGCCGGAATGTCAGGGCATCGATGATTCCCGCAAGCTGTGCGGGCGAGCGCAGTCCGACGATGGCCGCCGTGACGGCGGGATTGCGCAGAGTCCACGCGATGGCGGCCACGCCCGCGGTCTTCCCATGGCGGGCCGCGATCTCCTTGAGCTTCGCCGCGACGGCCAGGTTCCGTGTCAGGTCCGGTTCCTGAAACGCCGGCTTATTGCGGCGGAAGTCATCGGGCGAGAAGCCCTCCACGCGTTCGCGCGTCATGGCGCCGCTCAGCAACCCGTTCATCATGGGCGAGTAGACAATCACGCCCACGCCCGTGGCCGCGGCATGCGGCAGAATCGATTCCTCAATGCCGCGCGCCAGCAACGAATAGGGCGGCTGCAGCGATGTGACCGGCGCGATCTTCTGCGCCCGCGCCATCTGCGCCGCGCTGAAGTTCGAGACGCCAATCCAGCGGACCTTGCCTTCCTTCTGAAGCTCCGCCAGGGTGGCCCAGCCCTCTTCGACATCCTCGTCGGGCTCGGGCCAGTGGATCTGATAGAGGTCGATGGTGTCCACTTGCAGGCGGCGCAGGCTGGCCTCGCATTCGCGCCGCACGGAGTCCGCCTTGAGGCTCTTGCCAATCTCGCGATTCTCGTTCCAGATGCGGGCGCACTTGGTGAACACGTAGGGCTTGTTCGCGCGGCCCTTGAGCGCGCGGCCCACCACCTCTTCCGAATGGCCCAGACCGTAGACCGCCGCCGTGTCGATCCAGTTGAGTCCCGCGTCCAGGGCCGCATCGATGGCGGCCGCGGAATCGCCGTCGTCCTGAGGTCCCCAGGAGAACTTCCAGCCGCCGCCGCCCATGGCCCAGGCGCCGATGCCGAGAGGGGTGAGATGAAGATCGCTCTTACCGAGCTGCTTGGTTTGCATCCAAAGCCATGGTATCGCGCGCGCCGCCGTCAAAACTCAAGCGCGACGAAGAGCTGCACCTGCCGGGCGTTCAGAACCTCCACCGGCTGCCCGTGGTTGGCCAGGCGCACGCCCCGCACGGCGTAGTGCGCGCTGACCCGCAGCGGGTTGGTGTGATTGAGCAGGTTGAAGGACTCGGCGCCGGCGTGCCACTTGGCGCGGCCTTCAAGAATCGGGATCACCTTGAAGACGCGCAGATCCAGCGATGCAATCCCCGGGCCTTGCGCCGGATTGCGGGCCACCCCGGCCGGGCGAGCCGAGAGGGGGTAGGCCCCGGTGCGGTAGAGGTCCGCCGAGTCCAGCGCGTTGAGCGGCCTTGCCGACCCGTAGGTGTACGTCGGCGCAATCGTCAGGTTTTCCATCCACGGGAACTCGAACAACGCCGTGCCGCTCAGACGATGCCGCTGATGCTGGCGCGACAGGGCCCGCTCGGCGCGCAGATCATGAGGATTGCCAGGGTGTTCGTCGAAATCCGAGCCATCGTCCTGCGTCCGCGAGAGCGTGTAGGTGAAGATGTAGCTCAACTCACGCGCCAGCCGCCGGTTGAGTGTCGCGGTGATTCCCTGATACGCGCTGCGGGCCGTCTGCTCCAGCAGCATCGATACCCCGGCGGGCGCGGCCGTGTTGCGGATGCGCGGCAGGTTCAGCCCGCGGGCGAACGTGTAGTCGAAGGACAGCGTGGTGTCCGCATCCAGCGCCCGCTCCGCCCCCGCGGTGACACGCGCGCTGTAGGTGGAGGGGAAGTGCGCCGCCGTGGTGTAGGCGGCCCCGCCCCGGCGCGGCGGAGGACGCAGCAGCCGGTAGATCTGCCTGGCTTCAGCACCCCACGCATAGGCCTCGAACGACAGCGCGCCGGTCTTCTGCACCGCGTCATTCAGGTACTCAAGCGGATAGCGGTCAAAGAACAGGCCCGATCCGGCCCGGAACACCCACTGGGACCCGGGCGCCGGCTGCCATGCCAGCCCCAAGCGCGGCGCCACATTGTGCGTTGATCGGCTGAGCGGCGCGGGCAGCGTTTGATACTCCCAGCGGACGCCGGTCTCAAGCGTCAGCCCCGGGCGGAGCTGCCACCGGTCCTGTATGAAGGCGGCGCCCGGCCAGGTGGGAATGCGCGTCTCGGGAAATCCGAAGGCTTGAATGTAGAGATCGGGCCGGCCGGCTTCCAAGTCAGCGAGCGTGGGGAACACGAACAGCCCCGCGAAGCGGTTTGCCAGCCGCGCATCAAGCATCACGCGATGCACGCTCGCGCCCATCGTCACCATGTGGTTGCCGCGCACCACGCTCAAGCTGTCGATGGCCTCCCAATGGGTTTCGGCGCGGCGCTGATCCATGCGATATCCCTGCCCGAACGTGATGACGCCGGGAATCTCGATCATGGGGCCGGCCGCGTTCGGCGTGATGCCCGCGTCGCGCCGTGCGTACTGCACGCGAATGTCGTTGACGGTGGTGGGAGACAGCATGGAGGTGACCGCGCTCACCAGGGAGTGATCGCGCAGCAGGCTGTTGCCGCGAGCGCTGAGGTCGCTGAAGTTGGCCACGCCGATCACATCGTTCACCACGCGTCCGCGCGAAAACGCGTAGCGGCTGGTCAGGCTGTGGCGCGCTGTGAGGGCATGGTTCAACTTGAACGAGCCCTCGGTGCCCAGGGCCGTCACCGGGAAGAGACCGCTGGTGAGACGCGTGTTTGTCAGGCGCTCCAGGCGGGGGCGCAGGGCGGAGTCCGTCTCTGACCACTCCTGGCCGCGCTCCCAGGAGTTCTCGATCGCGGAAGCGAAGAACGTGCGGTCGCGCCGCAAGGGCCCGTGAAGAGAGAATCCGGGCTGCTCGCGGCGGTAGCTTTGTTTGGGGCCGCTGGTGACCTCCGCATTGCGGGCGTTCAGACGATGGTTCTGGAAGAACATGGTGGCGTCGCCATGCCAGAGGTTGGTGCCCGACCGTGTCACCACGTTGACGATGCCGCCCGCGGCGCCGCCGAATTCCGCGCTCACCGAGGTGCCCGCCACGCGGAACTCCTGGACCATCTCAAGCCCGATGGCCACCCGGCTGGCGCCCGTGGTCTCATCGCGATTGTCCACGCCGTCAATCGAAATGGCGTTGTTGCGCCCGCGCATGCCGGCGAAGACAAACCCGCTGTCGTTGGCCACGTTGTGCGTGCCGGCGGCCGAACGCTGCGTGTTGGCGCCGGCGGACGCGGACATGCCGGGGGCCGAAAACACGAAGCTCAGATAGTTGCGATTCTGCGAGGGGGTCTCTTCGACAATGTCATAGCCAAAGGCTGCATCCGGAGTGGTGGCTGTCGTCCTCAAGGCTTCCGTCTCTGCGGTCACTTCGACCTGTTCGTTCACTCCCGCCGGAGCCAGTTCCACCCGCTGGGACACGGTCTGCCCCACGGAGATCATGAATGACTCGATTCGATACGGAGCCATGCCCGCCGCCGTGACAACCAGGCGGTATTCGCCAATCGGCAGGGCGGGGAACTGAAACGTCCCGGTGTCCACCGGCTGTGCATTGCGTGTGGCGCCGGTGCCGAGATGCCGCAGCGTGAGCGTCGCGCCAGGAACGGGAGCGCCCGAGGCGTCCACCACAAGACCGCGCAGCAGCCCCGTGCCCGTCTGTTGCGCAAGCAGCGCGGAGCTGAGAACAGAACCAAGAAGAACAGCGATCGGAAGCCGGCGCGAAAGCATGGAAGCGTGCTGGATTCATTATCGTGCACCGTGACCGCAGGCTAGAATGGGCCTGTGCAAAGGCTCCTTATTCTTCTGGCGATCACCGTCTGCGCCGCGCCCGGCCAGACCCCGCCCGGCTACCTCGACCCGGGCCCCATCCTCGCGGCGGCCGAGGCTGCCATCGGCTCGGCCAGGCTGCGCTGTGTCACCATCGGCGGTACCGCCTATACCGGCGTGGTGGGTCAACAGCGCGAATCGGGTTGGAACATCGACTGGCCCAAGGGAGAACCGCTCACCAACTACACCCGCGTGATGAACTGGGAAGCGGGCTCCATGCGCGAGGAGTTCGACCGCAAGCCGGGCCAGAACCCCGCGTCCTGGAAGTATGGGCTGGGCTGGATGGATGGAACGCCGCTTCAGCGGGCGTCACGGCAGATCTTCATGGTGGCGGGCGGCCTTGGCTGGTCGCAAGACGGGCCCGGATCGCAACCGGTGGCCGCGCGGCCCATCGACGCCGAGCGCTGGCAACTCGACCTGTGGATCAACCCGCACGGCTTCCTCAAGGCCGCGCGCAAGCCCGGGGCGAACCCGAAAGCGGTGTGGCGCTGGGAACTCGGCGAATCCGGCCGCGACGGCCCCACCACCAAACCGGAGAAGATGCGTGTGGTCTCCATCACCGTGATGGGCAAGTATCGCGTGGATGCCACGGTGAACGGGCGCGGCTTGCTGCAGCGCATCCACACCTGGGTGCCCGATCCCGTGCTGGGCGATACCAACTATGAACACGAGTTCGCCGACGACACCTACGTCGACCTTGGCGGCGGCATCCGCTTCCCCACCGTGTGGCATCATCACACCGGCTGGGACGACAACTTCGGCGCCCAGGCCATCACAGCCGGGCACAACGGTTTCGGCGGCCCTCTCAAGGACGTGAAGGCCAACGTCTGTCCCGATTTCGGCGCGGCCCCGGCGCAGGTGCGCGCCGCCGATCATGCGCCGCGCCTGCGCGTCGAGAAACTGGCTGACGGCATCCACCGCATCGACGGCGGAGCGCACAACAGCGTGGCGGTTGAGTTCAAGGACTATCTGGCGGTGGTGGAAGCTCCCGTGGATGAGGAGTGGAATCTGGCGGCCATCGAGCAGATCGCGCGCCTTGCTCCGGCAAAGCCCATCCGCTTCCTGGTGAACACGCACCAGCACTTCGATCACATCGGCGGTCTGCGCACCTACATGCACATCGGCGCCACCATCATCACGCATCAGAAGAACATGGCCTTCTACACGCGCGACGTGCTGAACTACGCGCCGCGCACGCTGATGCCCGACATGGTGAGCCTGTGGCCCCCCACGGAGCTGGCCGAAGGCTACCAGTATGAAGCGGTGCGCGAGAACTTTTGGCTCACCGATGGCGCGCGCGCGATGCACATTTCCTACGTGCAGCCGCTGGCGCACGCCGAGGGCATGCTGATGGCCTATCTGCCCGGCGAGAAGATGGTGATTCAGGCCGATCTCGACGCCCGCGCGCTCAAGGCTCAGGTGGACCGCCTGGGTGTCGAGGTGCGCACGGTGGTTCCCCTGCACGGGAAGCCGGTGGCGTGGGCCGAGTTTCTCAGGACGATGGGACAATAAACCGTGGGCAGAATTCGCGTCCTTTCGGACGTGGTGGCGAACAAGATCGCGGCCGGGGAAGTGGTTGAACGCCCGGCTTCCGTGGTGAAGGAACTGCTTGAGAACTCTCTCGATGCCGGCGCCACGGATCTGCGCATCGATATCGAGACCGGAGGCCGGCGCCTCATCCGGATCACCGATGACGGCTGCGGCATGCTGCGCGACGATGCCCTGCTGGCGTTCGAGCGGCACGCCACCAGCAAGCTGAGCGATGTGGCGGATCTGCTGGCCATCTCGACGCTTGGGTTCCGGGGCGAGGCGCTGCCCTCCATCGCTTCCGTGGCCCGGTTGACGCTTGAAACGCGCGACCGTTCGGAGGACACCGGTACGCGCGTCGAGATCGCCGGAGGCAAGATTCTGCGCTGCGACGAAGCGGCTCTCACCGGCGGCACCGTGCTCACCGTGCGCGACCTTTTCTACAACGTTCCGGCCCGGAAGAAGTTTCTGCGCAGTGAGCAGACCGAACTGGCGCACATTGCCACGCTGGTCACGCACTACGCGCTGGCGCATCCGGGGAAGTCGTTTCTATTGCGCAACGGCGCCGCCGAACTTCTCCACGTCACGCCGGCCGCGGAACCCCGGGACCGCGTCTTCCAGGTGTTTGGCGCGGAACTGCTTGAAGATCTGGTGGATCTTGGCACACGCCAGACGCGCCTGGCCCTGCCGCCGCCCTACATCGCCCCCGGGGAACAGCAGCGGCCGGATGAGCCGCCCTCGCCCGAGCATCGCCATTTCACCCTGCGCGGCTTTGTCTCACGCCCGCAGGTGCAGAAGCTGAACCGCAACTCCATCTACCTGTTTGTCAACGGCCGTGTCATCCGCGACAAGCTGCTGCTGCACGCGCTGTCGTCGGCTTATCACAACCTGATGCCGCCAGGCTGTTTTCCGTTCGCGCTGCTGTTTCTCGATTGCGACTGCGAGGAGGTGGATGTGAATGTCCATCCCTCGAAGACGGAAGTGCGGTTCCGGCACGGCTCCTTCGTGCATGACTTTCTGCGCGATGCCGTGCGCGAGGTTCTCTCGGCGGCGCGCCCGGTGGCACGGGCGGCGGTGGAGGATCTGCGCAGTCCGGGCCAGGCGCAGCCGGCGGCCACACTGCCGTTCAGCGAGTTCTCCCAGCAGCGCGAGACGGAACTGCTGGGCCAGGCCTTCAACCCCTGGTCAGCCCCGGCGCCTCAGCAGCGGCTCACCTTCGGTGACTCGGCGCCTGAGCCGGCGCCGCCGCCGGTGGAGGATGCCGCCATACGCCTGCGCGTGCCCGACACCCACGCCGGATTTCCCGAAGGCTGGACCGCCGCGGCCGACATGGCGAGCATGGCGCGGCTGGAAGATCTGCGGCCGCTCGGCCAGTTGCATGAGAGCTTCATCATCGCCGCCGGCCGCGACGGCCTGTGGATCATCGATCAGCACGTGGCGCACGAGCGCATTCTCTTTGAGCAGGTGCTGAAGCAGGCCCGGCTGGGCCGCGGCGAACGTCAGAGGCTGCTGATGCCGATCGTGCTGCCGCTCACTCCGGCGCAGGAAGTGGAGTACGCCCGCATCGCCGATGAACTGGAACGCGCGGGCTTTGAAACCGAGCCTTTCGGACACCGGACCATCGCCATCAAGGCGTCCCCGGCCGGTGTCGGCGCGGGCGACATTGAACGGGTGGTGCGGGAAGTGCTGGAGATCGCCGAAAGCGAACTGCGCCGGGCCAGCGTGGAAGATCTGCGCCGGGGGATTTCGGCCACCATCGCCTGCCGGGCAGCCATCAAGATCAACACCCGGCTGGATATGGCGAAGATGCAGTGGATGCTGGAAGCCTTGTCGCGAACCGAGTATCCCATGGCCTGTCCCCATGGGCGCCCGGTGGCCCTGCGCTATTCAACGCGCGATATTCTGCGTGGCTTCCACCGTATGTAGCAAAGGGCCCGGGACCAATGATCAGGATGTTGCTCGTCACTCTCTTCACTTGGGCCGTGGACGCAAAACGGCTCGGGATCGATGCGGCCGCGCGAGGCGATTTCAACACCGCGGCCACTCATTTCGCGTCGGCTTGCGAGAACGCGCCGGGCGACGAGGACGCCTGCTACTTCCTGGGCCGAACCCTGTACACGTTGGCGCGGTATTCCGAGGCGCGGCCGGCTTTTGAGAAGGCCTCAAGAGCCGCGCCGGCGGATAAGCGCGAACGTGCCGCGCGGGCCGAGGCGCTGAACTTCGTGGCGCTCGATTTGCCGGAGGAAGCCGAAGCCCGATTTCTCGACGCGATGCGCGCGCATCGGGGCGGCGACGACTCCCGTGTGGACTTTGCCGCTTTCCTCACCAGGCAAGGCCGCGCCACTGAGGCGGTGGCCCTGCTCGAGGCCGCGCTGAAGAATCAGCCACAATCGGCCCGGGCAAACGCCGAACTCGGCCGCGCCCTGATGCATCTGGACCGCACCGCGGCGGCTGTGCCGAGACTCGAACGTGCCCTCCGGCTCGATCCGAAGCTGCGGGACACTCGGCTGCTTCTCGGGCGCGCCTATCTCGCGCTTGGACGCACGGCGGAAGGCGAGCGCGAATTGCGTCAGGGTTCGTCGACCGCCAGGTAGCGGTCGCAGGCAACGTCGCGGAGCGTCTGCCGTGTGCCCGACGGCCACTGGACCTGGATGGTGCGGGCGCTGGCGTCCGCGCCCATGCCGAAGTGCACCACCCGATCGCTCGAACTGGCGTAGCCCACCGCCGTCGTAGCGCGGTTCCATTGCTCGGCGCCGGATGCACCGGTAACGCGAATCATCGCGCCAATCCCATCGCGATTGCACCGCCGCCCTCTCAACCGCAGAGCCAGCCAGTGGTTTCGCGTGGACGATGTGTTCCGCAGGACGAGCGGAGTCTCACCGGCTCGCGAGACCACGGCGTCGACGCGGCCGTCGCCGTCGAAATCGGCAAACGCCGCGCCCCGGTGCATGGCCGGACGTGCCGTCAGCGGCAGATCGTCGAAGCGGCCGTCGCCCCGATTCACAAGCACCTGCACCGTCTGCTTTGCCTTGCGGTGAGAAAACTCCTCGAGATTCGCGTCGATGGATCCACGGGCGGCAAACAGGTCCTTCCGTCCGTTGTTGTCGAAATCGAAGATGCCGTTGCCCCATCCGGTGTATGCCATGGTGTGCCGCCCGACTGTACTGGGGTACGTAATGTCCGCGAACAGACCTCGGCCGAGGTTGCGGAACAGAGGGAAAGTCTCGTTGTGATTCGCGGTGACAAAGATGTCTTCCCGGCCATCATTGTCGATGTCGCGTGCGTCGGCGCCCATCGAACTCGGGGCGCGCCCGTCGTCGTTGAACGCAATTCCGGCGCTCAAGCCAACTTCGCGGAAACGGCCTTGCCCCTCGTTGCGAAAAAGGAAACTCGGAACGGTGTCGTTGGCCACCAGCGCATCCAGCCTGCCGTCGGCGTCAAAGTCGAGAAACGCCACCGACATGCCCTTGCCGCGATGCCCGGCGATGCCGGAGGGCGAGGAAACGTCTGTGAAGGTCCCGTCGCGGTTGTTGCGATAAAGGGCGTTCGGCAGGCCTTCGTAGTAGCGCGGATGGCAGTACACGCGCGACTTGCCCGCCGTGCACGGCGGCTCCTTGGCCGGGTCCCAGGCGACATAGCGCACGACGAACAGATCGAGCCAACCGTCCTGATCGTAATCGAACCATCCAGCGCCAATCTCCCAGCCACTGTGAACCAGACCGGCGCGGGCCGTCACTTCCTGGAACGTTCCATCTCCCCGGTTTCGATAAAGAACGCTCCTGTCCACGCCGGTGAGGAAGAGGTCGGCGAAACCGTCGTTGTCATAATCGGCGGCGGCGGCTCCCATGAGAAAACCTCGCCCCCCGGCGCCCGCCCGGGCGGTTACGTCGGCGAACCGCAGACCGCCTTCATTGCGATAGAGGCGGCCTTGCGAGCCTGGGCTGACGAAGTAGACATCGGGGCGGCCGTCGTTGTCAAAGTCCAGGACGGCCACCCCGCCGATCATGGTCTCGGGCTGGTGCCGGCGGGGTGTTGTGAAATCGCGCAGAACGAAATCGATGCCGTCGCTCACGGCAAACGATATGGGGCTGGCGGCGGAAAGGCCGGCCGCCAGGGCTGCCCCGCAGAATGGAAGCAGTTGTCGCGATTTCATCCTGTGCGACGGGTCACCGCAGCATCTTGAGCCGCATGTTGGAAAGATCGAATGTGCCCTTCGTGTTTCGCGTCAGGCGAAACCGCAGCGTGGTGACGTCGCGCGTGGTGGGCTTGGCCTCGAAAAGGAGCGTGTGCTCCTGCCACTGCTCCGACAGCGGAAACCGCGCTTCGCGGGAGACCACCCGCCAATCGTCGCCCAGCTCGAATTCCACGAACTGACCCGCCGTTCCCCGCGTGTGGAACGTGAACTGATAGGAGCCGTGCGCCAGTTTCCCCGCGGCGCCGAAATGATCCCACATTTCCGTTTTGAGCCGCGCGTGCGAATCTCCTGGATGCTCGTCCGCATCAATATCGATAGGGGTTTGAAGGCAGCGAAGACCCCTGCGGAGGACAGCACCCAA
>VFZY01000075.1 GCA_016870915.1 Acidobacteriota bacterium
CGCTTGCACTCGCTCGACGGCGCGGATGCGGATCTCTTCCAAGGTCTTGTGATCAAGAGATCGGGCATCTCGCTTGGGCATGATCCATTTTACCAGATGCCTACCTACTTATGCACTCATTAATATCAACCCACGCCCGCGACGCTCGACTTTGGGGTGCTGCCGCTTTACTACCTGGCCAAGCTGGAAGGGATCTACTATCAGACGGCAAGCGAGTGCAAGCTGTGCGCCGGCGGAAGCCAGGCCGAGCGGGCCTGGGTGTAGGCGTTAACGCCGGATCGGGCGACAGGCTTCTCTCGCTCGCGAGGCCGCAAGAATCGATTGTCCCCGCGCAGCATTCCTGAGTGTTGCGATACGATCACCCGCCAACGTTGAAGAACAGCGGAGCAGGTCGCCGTCAAGCTGCGCTGATCCGTGTTCTTGCGATGTCAACTGTCAAGAACCGGCCATACCTGCGAGGCGGCGGAACTCCGGATTGGACGCTTGCGACAGAAAGCCGCGACTCTTCATCAAATTGGTGGTGGACCGGGAGTCGAGTGTAGCTTGGTTCTCGCAGTAACAGGCCAACGACGCGTGAATCCGAGCGAGTGAAAAGCCGGGATGCTGACAGTGAATCTCTTCCGGACTCCAGCCCTGTGTGGGCTTGTCCAAGATCACTTCGCCCCGGCGAACAGGATTCAGCTCCTCGGCTGGCGAGCCGATAGATTCGGAAGAACTTGACAAATGTCAACGTGTGCTACGTTGCCCGCGCTGCTCGCCAGCCTGCATCCAGCACCGAGCGCATTTCGCGGAGCTTGGCGCTTGCTGCCGTCTGGCGAGCCAGATTGGTGTACTCCTTGGGATCCGCGGTGTGGTCGTACAACTCTTCGTCCGGGTACGGCCCCTCCCACCGCGTGTACCGGAACCGCTCAACGCGGACGGAGCGGCCCGTGATCTTCTGCTCCGGCACATACATCTGGGTGAAAGCCGCCTTTTTGAACGGCCGTGACGGATTGTCGAGCACCGGCGCCAGACTCTGGCCTTCCAACTCCGCCGGGCCCTTCAGGCCTGCCAGTTCGGCCAAGGTCGGGTAGATGTCCACAAACTCCACCAGGGCCTTCGATCCCTTTCCATTCCCCCGCCGCCCAGGCGCGGAGATGATGAGCGGGGCCCGCGCCGACTCCTCGAACAGGCTGCGCTTGTGCCACCGGTGATGCTCGCCCAAGTGCCAGCCGTGATCGCCCCAAAACGCAATGATCGTGCGCTCCCGAAGCTTCAGCTTGTCGAGCAGGCCCAGCACCCGGCCCAACTGCCAGTCCATGTAGGAGATCGACGCGTAGTAAGCCCGGATCGCCTCGCGCCGGCCCAGTTCGTCCATCCCCATGTCGTTGGCTCGTGTGTTGATGGCGATCTCACTGGCCTTGGGGATGTCGTCGCGATCACCCGGTGGGTTCTTCACGGCCTCGATCCGCGACATCGGGTAGAGGTTGAAAAACCGGTCTGGTGCCACGGTGGGCAGATGCGGGCGAACGAACCCCAGGCCCATGAACCACGGCTTCGCCGCGTTCTGGGAAATGTGCTCCATGGCCAGCGACGCCGCGCGGTCGTCGGTCTGATCCTTCCCGTCGCCTGCGAACGACACCCAGCGCCACCCCCGTGGTTTTGCCACTTCGCGGCCCTCGCCCTCGGTGTGCTGCTCCAAGCCCGGCGGGCTGATCGCCACGTCCCAACTTGGCGGGTCATCCCATTTGTTGGTTCCAACCGACGCCGGCACATCCATGTGGTACATCTTTCCCACCCGCACGGAGTGCCAGCCGTGGTTCCGGAACAGTTGCGGCAGCGTTACCGCATCGGGCATTGTGTCCCGAACCGCGATCTGATTGGCGAGAATCCGTGTGGAATCCGGCCGGCGGCCGGTCATGAGCGATGTACGGCTTGGCCCGCAAAGGGGGAATTGGCAGTAGGATCGGTCGAACCGCACCCCCGCCGCGGCCACTGCGTCTACGTTGGGCGACTTCACCAGAGGGTGGCCATAGCAACCCAGGCTGTGGTTCAGGTCATCCGCGGCCACAAACAGCACGTTCGGGCGCTCAGCCGCCACCGACCTCCGCGGTAAGAGCAGGGCAGGGGCTGCCAGAAGGGATCTCCGGGTGAGTGACATGCTGTTCAGGATACACTGAAGGTTCATGCCACAATTCGACGTTGTCGTCATCGGGAGTGGCCCCGGTGGCTACTCTGCCGCGATTCGCGCGGGCCAGTACGGGCTCAAGACCGCGCTCATTGAGAAGGATTCGAAGCTGGGCGGCTGCTGTCTTCACGTGGGCTGCGTGCCCACCAAGGCGCTGCTCCACACGGCCGAGGTCTGGGATCACTTTCTGCACTCGAAGGGTGAAGGCATCCACTGCGACAACCCGCGGATCGATTTCCCCGCCGTCATCAACCGCAAGAACTCCATCGTTTCGAAGCATGCCAAGGGCGTCGAGTTCCTGCTGAAGAAGAACAAGGTGGAATGGATCAAGGGATTTGCGCGCCTGAAGGGTGGCGGCCGGATTGAGGTTGCCGGGGCCGACGGCTCCTCAAGGGTTGTCGAAGCGAAGAACATCGTGCTCGCCACCGGCTCAGAGGCTCGTGTGCTGCCGGGCTTGAAGCCGGACTCCGAGCGCATTGTCACCAACATCGAGATTCTTGCCAATACCGTGATTCCGAAGTCTCTGGGTATCATCGGCGCCGGCGCCGTGGGTGTGGAGTTTGCTTCCATCTTCAAGCGGCTGGGTACCGATGTGACCATCTTCGAAATGCTGCCCAGGCTGGTGCCGGTAGAAGATGAAGAAGTTTCGAAGGAGCTGGAGCGCTGCTTCAAGAAAGCCGGCATTCGGGTGGAGACCGGCGCGCGGGCCGAAAACATCCAGGCCTCGAAGGACGGCGTCACGTTCACCGCGACGCTTTCAAACGGCAAGCAGGAGGCTATCCAGGTGGAGCGTCTTCTCATCGCCGTCGGCCGCAAGCCCAATACGGAGAGCATCGGCCTTGAGAACACGAAGGTGGAACTTGATCGGGGCTTCATCAAGGTGGACGGCTTCCAGCGCACGGCCGAACCCGGAGTCTACGCGATTGGAGACGTAGTGGCCGGCACGCCCCAACTGGCTCACGTGGCGACGGCCGAAGGCATGGTGGCCATTGCTCACATTGCGGGCAAAACGCCCACACCGATCAACAAGAACCGTATTCCAGGCTGCACCTACACAGAGCCCGGCATCGGCAGCGCCGGCCTCACTGAAGCCCAGGCCAAGGCCCAGGGCCACAACGTCAAGGTTGGCAAGTTCCCGTTCATGGCCAACAGCAAGGCGTCGATTGTTGGCCATCACGAAGGGTTTGTCAAAATAGTAGCCGATGCGAAGTACGGAGAGATTCTCGGCGTGCACATCATCGGCTATCACGCCTATGAGCTGATCGCCGAAGCCGTGGCGGCCATGGAAGCCGAGGCCACGGTGGACACGCTTATCAATACCATCCATGCCCATCCCACGTTGTATGAAGCGCTGGGTGAGGCGTTCAACGCCGTATACGGCCAGGCGATCAACGCGTAGAGTCGCGGCATTTGAAGATGCCCCGCACCTGCGAGCTTCACGAACTCGGCCGGATGAGTTGGCCCGAGGCCTTCAATCTCCAACAGCGCCTTGTCGCCAGCCGCAAGACCGGGGCAATTCCCGATCAGTTGCTTCTCGTCGAACACCCCCATGTTGTCACCATGGGCCGGAACGGCCGCCAGGAGAATCTTCTGGCGCCGCCCGAACTGTTGGATCGCGCAGGCATCGCTTTTCATGAAACCGACCGTGGCGGTGATGTCACCTATCATGGCCCCGGCCAGATTGTCGGGTATCCCATTCTCGATCTGCGAGAATGGAAAAGAGACGTCGGCGCTTACGTCCGGGCCATTGAGGACGTGATCATCGCCACGCTTGCTGAGTTTGACATTGCCGCCGGCCGCGACCCTGGAAACACCGGAGTCTGGGCCGCCGGCGCCAAGGTGGCCGCCATCGGCGTGCATATCAGCCGCTGGGTCACCTCACACGGATTTGCACTAAACGTGACTACCGATCTGCGCTATTTCCAGTACATCGTGCCGTGCGGGCTCCGCAAGCCCGTCACCTCGATGGCCGCGCTGGGAGTGGACACCTCACTCGACGCCGTCCAGCGGACCCTGGTCCGCCACTTCGAGAGAGCATTCGGGGTCCGGATCGAACACCTGGAAACTGCGAGGATTCAATGACCGATGTCGTGATGCCCCAAATGGGCGAAAGCATTGTCGAAGGCACACTCACGAAGTGGCGCAAGAAGGTTGGCGACGCCGTGGAGCGCGACGAACCACTGTTCGAGATCTCAACCGACAAAGTGGATTCGGAGATCCCCTCGCCCTCCGCTGGTGTTCTGGCCGAGATTCTGGTGGAAGAAGGCAAGACCGTTTCGGTGAACACCATCGTGGCGCGGATTCAGGAGGGTGACGCCGGTGCCGCGCCTGCCGCTGCCGCCGAAGCAGCCCCGGCTCCCGTGCCCGCCGCCGCGCCGGCTCCGGCCCCTGTGGCCGCCGCACCCGCGGCCCCGGCTCCCGCGGCTGAGCCCGCGGCTGCCGCGGGTCCCCTCTCCCCGCTGGTTCGGAAGATGGCCCGCGAGTTCAACATCGACCTCGGCCAGATTCGCGGCACCGGCGCTGGAGGCCGCATCACGAAAAACGACGTTGAATCGTATATGTCGGCGCAGGCGGCCCGTACCATGGCCACGCCCACGCCGGCTGCCGTGCCCGCTGCCGCGCCGTCCATGGCCACAACCACTGTGGCCGTCCCGCCAGCCAGCGGCGGCGCCGCGAAGTTCCGCGTCGAGCCCCTCTCAACGATGCGCCAGAAGATCGCCGAACACATGGTGGCCTCGAAGCGCACATCCGCGCATGTCACCACGGTGCACAAAGTGGATATGACCCGAGTGGCCAAGATGCGCGACCGGTCGAAGGCCGAATTCCAGGCGCGTCACGGCTTCTCTCTGACGTTCCTGCCATTTGTGACCCGCGCCGCGGCCGAAGCGCTCCGGGCTTTCCCAATCTTCAACGCGTCCATTGACGGCACCAACGTCATCTACCACAACGAAATCAACATCGGGATCGCCGTGGCCCTGGAAAATGGCCTCATTGTGCCGGTGATTCACCACGCCGATGAGCGGAACGTAACGGGTCTGCAGCGCGCCATCGTTGACCTTTCCACACGCGCCCGCTCCAAGCAGTTGAAGCCGGACGATGTGGGCGGCGGCACCTTCTCTATTTCAAACTTCGGCAGTTTCGGGTCCATCTTCGCCACGCCGGTCATCAATCAACCCCAGGTGGCGATTCTCGGTTCCGGCGCCGTGGAAAAGGTGCCGGTAGTCATTGATGACGCCATCGCCATCCGCAGTGTGATGCATCTGGCGCTCACCTTCGACCACCGTTTGATCGACGGAGCCCTGGCGGACCAGTTCTGCCAGCGCGTGAAAGCGATTCTGGAAAACTGGTCCGAACAGGTTCTGTAACGGGTCCCTACTTCCGGCGTCGCAGCAGTACGGCGAGGCCGATGGCGCCGGCAAGTAGCCCGGCCGTTCCCGGTTCCGGGACGTCGACTTTGTTCGGCGTCTGGAGCATATAGAACGTACGAACAGCCCCGTCGGTTACGGCAAAGTGGAAGGTTACGGACTCTCCGGGAGCCACCGTACCATTCGAGAAATTCAGGTAGTCGCGGACATCCTCAATCCGGGTGATGGTGCCAAACCGGTTCGATGAGAACACCAGTCCGCCTCCCTGAGCGAAACTCAAACCGTCGAAGTTCGATGAGGGCAGCCCTGGGTCGGTGCGGACCTCGATTTCGAAGCTCGTCCAAACATCCAGGCTAGCGTTGAGAACCGTCTTGGCGAACCATTTTCCGTAGCTGTGGCCCGAGCCAGTGGTGTTGAAGCTTCCCAACGGCGCCCGGGACAACTCCAGGATGCCGGCGGACTTCATGTCCTCGGAAATGAGATATGGGTCGGCCGCTGTCCCCGCGGTGGTGGTGTCGTAGCTGTTGAGTGTGATGCCCCCGCTGTGTACGGTGATCACGGCCCCCTGCAAACCAGCGCTCAAAGCCGCCAAAAATACAACGTATTTCATTACTTCCTCCAGATTTTCAAGATGAGCGCCAGTTTAGCCGGCGCTAACGGTATGGTGATCGCACACGGCCGGCCGTTACAGCCCATCTTGCAATCGACTGGCGGAAGCCTTGACGGGCTACGCGTTGCCCGCGCCCTGGGTCTCGACGTAGACCATGTAAAGAGACTGGCTGCCCGTCATGAACAGCTTATTCCGCTTCTGGCCGCCAAAACACACGTTCGAGCAGATCTCAGGCAGAAGAATCTGCCCGATACGGTCGCCTGTCGGTGCAAAGACATGCACGCCGTCGTATCCTTCGCCTACCCAGCCGGCGCTCGCCCACACGTTGCCATCCACATCCGAGCGGATGCCGTCCGCCAGCCCTGCGCCAACGCCCGGAAGTTCCATGGAGCAGAACTGTTTGCCGGCGCGGAGCGTGGCCCCGGCCACATCCCACACTTTGATGTTGCGGGGTGCTGATGGATTGTGAGTGGCTCCTGTATCGGCCACGTATAGCTTCCTGTAGTCGGGAGAGAAGCAAAGGCCGTTAGGCTTGTGAATCTCATCAGTCACCTTGGAAATGGCGCCGCTCTTGGCATCCACGCGATAGACCGCCTCTTTCAACTCCAGTTTTCCCACGTTGCCTTCATAGTTCATCAGGGCGCCGTAGCCGGGGTCGGTGAACCAGATGTTGCCGTCGGGGTCCACCACAGCATCGTTCGGAGCGTTGAGTGGCTTGCCGTCAAACTTCTCCGCCAGCACCGTCTTCTTGCCGTTGTACTCATAGCGCACCAGGCGCCGGGTGCCATGTTCGCAGGAGATCTGGCGGCCCTGCCAATCGAATGTGTTTCCGTTCGAATTGCCGGCCGGATGCCGCATCACGCTCACGTGGCCGTCGTCTTCGATCCAACGCATCTGGACATTGTTCGGAATATCGCTCCATACCAGGTAACGGCCCACGCCATTCCAGGCCGGGCCCTCGGCCCAGAGCATTCCGGTATGCAGTCGGCGGATGGGTGTATTGCCTAGCTTGTACTTGTCGAATCGCTTGTCGAGCGACTTGATGTCGGGATCGGGATATCGCACCGGATTGTTCGATCCGTAGTCACGCCGTGACTGTGCTGCCAATGGAGTCGCGGCAGTTGCCGCCGCCAGGAATGAGCGTCTGTTGAGCATCTCATCAATGATATACTCACTGGCTCCATGAATCCCGGTTCCCTTAGACGTTCTTTCAATCGCCGAGCTTTCCTCCTTGCCAGCGCCTCCACAGCGGTTGTTCGAGGCGCGGGCCGCCTGCCCCGCAACGTCATGCTCTATGGCCGGGACGAGGCGGTGCCTGCTCTGATGCACCTGAGTGCCGGTCCGGTCACGTGCGTCTTTGAACCCGACATCGCTTTCCTGCGTTACATCAAGTTCGGCGATCGCGAGATTCTGCGCGGCCTCTACGCCGCCGTGCGCGACAAAGTTTGGGGAACGGTTGCGCCCAAGGTCTCGAATATCGCTCTTGAAACGCGGTCCGGTTCGTTCCGTCTCACCTTCACCGTCGATAACCGCGAAGGCGACATCGACTTCGGCTGGCAGGGCGTCATCAGCGGCGCCACCGATGGTACTGTGCGCTATGAGTTCAACGGGCGCGCCCGCTCGACGTTCTTGCGAAACCGGTTGGGCTTCGCGGTGCTGCACCCGGTGAAGGAGTGCGCCGGGCGCCCCGCGGTGGTTGAGAAGGCGGGCGGAGGCACGGTGAAAGGGACGTTCCCCGATGCCATCTCGCCGCACCAGCCCTTTCTGGACATGCGTGCCATCACGCATGAGATCGTTCCCGGGGTCGAGGGCGAGGTTCGTTTCGAAGGTGAAGTCTTCGAGATGGAAGACCACCGCAATTGGACTGACGGCAACTACAAGACCTATTGCACACCGCTCGCCAAGCCGTTCCCGGTTCAGGTGAAGGCGGGTGCCGAAGTGCGGCAGGCCGTCACCATCCGTCCGAAGGGCAAAGGGGCCATCCCTGCGCCCGCCTCCGGCCCCGTTCAGATCGAGGTGGGCCAGACGGCGGTGAAACTGCCGCGCCTTGGGGTAGGGCTCGCTGCTGGCGCCCCCGCTCAAACGCCCGTCGAACTCGCACGCATCAAGGCAGCCCGTCTGGCTCATCTTCGCGTCGATCTGAGGCTCTGGGATCCTGGGTGGCGCGCGCTATGGGACCGAGCCGTGGCCGAAAGCGCCGCCACCACAGACGGCATCGAGGCCGCGGTATTCCTGGGTCCAGACTCCGAGGCGGCGCTTGCGCAACTCGGTGCACTCCGCGGCCGCGTCGCGCGGTGGCTCGTTTTCCAGCGTGATGCCGATACCACGCCGCCGCAGGCACTTTCGCATGCCCGCAAGCACTTGAAGAATGCACCGGTCGGCGGCGGTGTCAATACCTATTTTACGGAGTTGAACCGTGAGCGCCCGCCTGCCGGGATCGATCTTGCATGCTACTCCATCAATCCACAAGTGCATGCGTTCGACAATCAGAGTCTGGTGGAAAACCTGGAAGCCCAGGCTGATACCGTCAAGTCAGCGCATCTTTTCCTTGCGAGCAAATCGCTCGCAGTGACTCCGGTCACGCTCAAGCCACGATTCAACCCACAGGCCAAGGGTGCGCCCGAACCCGTCGTCGCCGGCCGGCTGCCCTCGGCAATTGACCCGCGCCAAGTGTCTCTGTTCGGAGCCGCGTGGACTCTGGGCAGCATCAAGTATCTTGCCGAGCAGCGCGTCCAAAGCATTACCTATTACGAGACCCACGGCTGGGCGGGTTTGATGGAGTCCGCTGCCGGATCGCGCATGCCGGACCTTTTTCGATCCCTGCCTGGTCAAACGTTTCCGCTTTATCATGTGCTGGCCGATGCCGCCGCTTTCGGTGCCGGTGAGGCCATTGTCTCCACCAGCAGCCGCCCGCTCGAAGCTTGCTCTCTCGCGCTGCGCCAGGGGACTCGCCGTCGATTGTTCGTGGCCAACCTCACCAATGACACCTGCGCCGTCACCATCGATGGCGATTGGCTGGGCCGCCGTGCGCGCGTGAGTCAGTTGGATGAGTTCACCTACGAAACGGCGGCTATGGAACCGGAACGTTACCGGGCAATCCCCGGCGCCCTTCAGGAAGCCTTGCGTGGAGCGTATCGCCTGGCGTTGGCTCCCTACGCCGTTGTCCGTTTGGACGCTTGAATCGCGGGAGGCCATGGTATTCTCGGAATCCGTGGCCTCTCACCGGCAACAGCAGCAGTCAAAGCGAACAGCCTTCCGCTGGTCCTCGGTGGGGCCAGCCATTCTCCTCACCGCCACCAGCGTCGGGGCGGGCGATATCCTCACGGGCAGTCTTGCCGGCGCGCATGGCGGACTGGCTGTGCTGTGGGCCGTGCCTGCTGGTGTCCTGCTCAAGTGGACCCTGACGGAAGGCATCGCCCGGTGGCAGATGGCCACCGGCACTACGCTGCTCGAAGGCTGGGTCAACCGTCTCGGGGGCTGGATTCAGTGGGTATTCTTCCCTTACCTCCTGCTGTTCACCTTCGTCACCAGCGGGATGCTGGCCAGTGCGTGCGGGGTGGCGGCAGCCGCGATTGTGCCCTTGGGGGACCAGCAGCAATCCCGCCTGACTTGGGCAGCAGTCCACTCCCTCGCCGGTTTGGCTCTTGTACGGTTGGGCGGCTATGCGCTGCTCAAGCGGCTTCTTGCAGTCTGTGTGGGGGCCATGTTTGGGACCGTCTTGCTCACTGCCTTCCTGCTGGCGCCTGACTGGGCGGCAGTGGGCCGCGGGTTCGTTCCTTCGCTTGCGCCAGGAGTCACAGGATGGGTGGTCGGCCTGATGGGCGCCATCGGTGGAACTATGGCCCTCATCAGCTACGGCTACTGGATTCGCGAGGAGGGCCGCTCCGGACCGGAGGGGTTGCGGGCATGCCGCGCGGACCTTGTGCTCTCGTACGCGGTGATCGGCATCTTCGGGGTCGCCGTGGTCATCATCGGTTCGAATGTTCGGGTGCGCGGCCAGGGCACAGGACTTGCCCTGCTCCTGGCCGAGCAACTGGCCAACGCGCTCGGCCCGCCCGGGAAGTGGTTGTTCCTGGTGGGTTTCTGGGCGGCTGTGTTTTCCGCGATGCTGGGCGTGTGGCAGAGTCTGCCGTATCTGTTCTCGGATTTTCTGTCGCTGCGCCGCGGCGCCGGCGCACGGCGGGCTGAATCGATGGAACGGTCGATACCGTATCGAACCTATCTCGCTTGCATGGCGACGGTCCCACTACTGCTGGTGCGCTGGCCCGTTGAACAACTTCAATCGGCGTTCGGGCTCACCGGAGCCATGCTCTTGCCGCTGCTCGCACTTACGCTGCTGCTGATGAACAACCGCGAATCCTGGGTGGGCCGCGGGTTTCGCGCCGGGCTTGGATTGAACGTCATTCTCGCCGCCGCGCTGCTCTTCTTCACGTTTGTGGGAGGCCGCGAGATCGTGCAACTGATCGGGTTCCAGACCGGCGCCCGCTAGCGGATAGACTGAATTCAATGCCCGACATTGTCATTCCCGACGATTCCCCCGCAGTCATGGGAGCGAGTACCGCTTACCCCCGGTTCCTTGAAAAGCATGAAGCCGTCTACCACGCCTCGCTTCCTGGCTCAGAGGATGTCCTGATCGAGCGTATTCGTGACTTTGGGATTGTCATCAACATCCGTTCGTCGACCCGGTTCACCAGCCGCGTATTCGAAGCCTGCCCTCGAATGAAACTCCTTTCGATCTGGGGGACCGGCACTGACAACATTGATCTCGCCGCGGCGCGGCGTCACGGTGTCACTGTGACCAATACTCCCGGCGTTGCCGCCGTGTCAATCGCCGAACACGCCCTGATGCTAACCCTTGCCGTGGCGCGCCGCATTGTGGCGCTTCATGGCGAGGTGGTGGCCGGCGCCTGGCCGCGCGGCCGGTCGACACAGCTTCGAGGCAAGACGCTTGGCATCATCGGCCTGGGCGCTATCGGAAAGCAGTTCGCCAGGCTTGGCGAAGCCATCGGCATGCGCGTCATTGCCTGGACCATGCATCCCAATCCCTTGCTTGGCTTCACGCTGGTTGATTGGGACGAGTTGTTCAGGGAAAGCGACGTTGTCAGCCTTCACCTGCGCCTGTCGCCGGAGACAACCGGTTTCGTTGGACTGCGAGAGTTCGGCTTGATGAAACCTTCGGCGCTGCTGATCAACACGGCTCGGGGTCCCATTGTCGATGAGGCGGCCCTTATCGAAGCGCTTCAGTCCCGGAGGATCGCCGGTGCGGGTTTGGATGTATTCGATGTCGAGCCGCTGCCGCAAGGCCATCCGCTGACCAAACTCGACAACGCGGTCCTGACACCGCACTGCGCCGGAGTGACTCCCGAAGTTCTTGAGGCGGGCCTTGCGCTTGCGCTCGAGAATGTCGAGAACTTCCTCGCCGGTTCCCCGCGCCACGTCGTGGCCGGGCCCTAGCAGGCCGGCTCGGGTTATGCCTGCGCGGCGGGTTGCTCCTCCAGTGAGATACCCTCCCACCGCGCCACCACCGCTGTCGCCAGGCAGTTGCCCAGTACGTTCACCGACGTACGGCACATGTCCATCACTGCATCGATCCCCAGCAGCACGGCGATCCCCTCCATCGGCAGGTTGAAACTGGAAAGCGTTCCGGCCAAAATCACCAGCGCCGCGCGCGGCACTCCCGCTACACCCTTGCTCGTGAGCATCAAGGTCAGCATCATCAGCAACTGCTGCCCGAAGGAAAGCGGGATGCCGGCCGCCTGGGCCACGAAGACCGAGGCCAGGGAGAGGTAAAGTGTGGTGCCGTCCAGGTTGAAGCTGTAGCCTGTGGGCAGCACAAACGCCACGATGTGTTTCGGAACGCCGAACTTCTCCATGTTTTCAAGCGCGCGTGGCAACGCCGCTTCACTGGATGCCGTGGAGAACGCAATCACAAAAGGCTCTCGCGCGGCGGCCAGAAACCGGCGCAGGGGGATTCGGAACATCATCATCACGCTTCCCAGTACCAAGGTCACGAAGATCAACTGCGCCGCGTACATCGTCAGGATCAGCTTGCCCAACCCCACCAGTACGCCCAACCCCTTCGTCGCCACGGTGACAGCCATTGCCGCGAACACGCCCACCGGAGCCAAATACATCACGAACTTCGTGTACCGGAACATCACCTCACCAAGCGATTCACACAAGTCCACCACGGGCCGGGCCTTGTCTCCAATCGACACGCACGCCGCGCCGAACAGGAACGCGAACACCACAATCTGCAGAACTTCTCCCGCAGCCATCGCCTCAACGATGCTGCGCGGAAATGTGTGTTCAAGAATCGATGTGAGGGTCACGGCTGCCTTCGGTACGCCGGTTTCGCCGCCCGCCTGCAGCGTCATGCCATCGCCCGGCCGCGTCAGATTCACCGCCGCCAAGCCGAGAAACAGCGCGATCGTTGTCACCACCTCGAAATAGAGTATGGCCTTGCCGCCGATACGGCCCATGGTTTTTACGCTGCCTGATCCCGCGATGCCATAAACCAGCGTCGCGAACAGCAGCGGCGCGATGATGGATTTAATCAGGCGCAGGAAGATATTGCTCACCGGAGCCAGCGCGCCGCCCATCGCTGGCGCCGCTGCGCCCAACGCCACGCCACCCGCCATACCAAGAAAGATCCACGAAGTCTGCGACAACCGTCTCAACGTTCACCCCACTTCAGTTTCTGGCGCAGCACGTCGAAAAACATCATTTTCGGCGGGCGGATCAGGCTCAACACCCGCTCGCTCAGCCGGCAGGTCACCAGATCGCCCGGCTTCAATGCCGTGCCCGACTGACCGTCGATGGTGAGGTAACAGCCCTCGTCGTCCGACAGCGATTCGATGGCAATCACGCTGGTGTCCGGCACAATGACGGGCCGGTTTGTCAACATGTGCGGACAGATAGGCGTGATGCAGAGCGCGTTCACGCTGGGGAACATGATGGGGCCGCCCGCCGAAAGCGAATATGCCGTGGACCCCGTCGGCGTTGCCACAATCAGGCCATCCGCCTTGAACCGGCAGACGAAGTGATCATCCACGTAGGTGTTCAGGTCGATCATGCGCGCCAGCGATGTGTTGGTGATCACCACATCGTTTAGGGCATAGAACTCATGTTCCACCCGGCCTGCCCGACGCAACTCGCAGTGAAGCATGCGCCGCCGCGCCGTGCGATGCTGTCCCGCCAGCACAGCCGCCAATTGATCCTGAATCTCATCCACGGTCACGGCGGTGAGAAAACCCAGGCTACCCAGGTTTACCGGAAGCACCGGAACGTTGCGGCCATCCAGGCTGCGCGCCGCCGAAAGCAGCGTGCCGTCGCCGCCGAGCACGATGATCAGATCCGCCCTGGCGGCCACTTCGCTCCTGTCCATACCAGAGGTTCCGTCAAGATAGCCCCCGGTCTCGCGGTCATACACGGTCTCCACGCCGTGCGCGCGCAGCCATTCGAGCAGTCTTGGAACCAGATCACCACCCGCGGCCGCGCCTGGCTTGGCGAGAATACCAACAACCTTAATCATGGAACCCGTAAAGCAGGAATTCCCTGTTCCCTTCCGCGCCCCGGATGGGGCTCTCAATCAACGCCGTGCGGCGCCCCGTGGCCGCCACGCACTCCGCCACTCTCCGGCACGCCCAATCATGCAGTGCGGGGTCGCGCACAATGCCGCCCTTGCCCACCTGCTCCCGGCCCACCTCAAACTGGGGCTTGACGAGTATAACGAGTCCAGCACCCGGCTGGAGTACGCCTGCCAGAACCGGCACAATGAGGGTTGCGGAAATGAAGCTCACGTCCATTGCCGCGAAAGCAACGCTGTCGCCGATGTCGCCGGTCTGGAGGTGCCGCGCATTGCAGTTCTCATGCAGCACTACGCGCGGATCGCTTCGCAATTTCCAATCCAGCTGCCCCGCGCCTGTGTCAACGGCGTGCACTCGCGAGGCGCCGCGTTGCAGGAGACAATCCGTGAACCCGCCGGTTGAAGCCCCTACGTCCAGGCACAGCCGTCCGGCCACGTCGATCTTCCAGTGATCAAGTGCCGCCGCTAACTTGATTCCGCCCCGGCTCACGAAAGGAAGCCGAGCCGTCACCTCCACCCTGGCGTCCGGCGGAATGCGCTGCCCGGGCTTCTCTCTCCGTTGGCCGTCCACAAAGACTGCCCCGGCCATGATCAACGCCTGGGCCTTTTCGCGCGAATCGGCCAACCCCCGTTCCACCAGCGCCAGATCCAGCCGTGCGATGCTCACGTTCGTCAGGCCTTCCGCTCCACCACCAGCCGTGCGATCGCCTCCAGCCGGCTGGCTCGATCACCCAGCGGCCGCAGTGCCGCCAGCGCGGCGGCGAATTCAGCCATGGCCATCGCGCGAGAAACCGTCAGCCCGTACACCGCTGGAAAAGTGATCTTGCCTTGTGCCGCATCCTTGCCGGCGGTCTTGCCCAAAGCCTCGGAAGACTGCTCCACATCCAGAACGTCATCGACAATCTGGAATGCCAGCCCCAGATGCTCGCCGTAGGCGGTCAACGCCGCCAGTTCCTCCGCGGATGCGCCCGCGTAGATCGCGCCCATGCGCACGGCGCAGCGCAGCAGCGCTCCGGTCTTGGCCCGATGAATCCGTTCGAGCGTCTTTGCATCCGGTGCTCGTCCTTCACCTTCAATGTCATGCACCTGGCCGCCGATCATTCCTCCCACGGTGCCCGAGGCCGTGGCCAGTTCCAGCGTCAACGCGGCACTTGTTTCAGCCGTCGCGAAAGGCAGCTTCGCCAGCACCTCAAACGCCAGCGTAAGCAGCGCGTCACCCGCCAGAATCGCCATGGCCTCGCCAAACACCTTGTGGCTCGTCGGCCGGCCTCGGCGCAGGTCGTCGTTGTCCAGCGCTGGCAGGTCGTCGTGGATCAGCGAATAGGTGTGAATGAACTCCAGCGCGCATGCCGCATCTTCCACACCTTCCGCGCCGGGCCGGACCGCTTCGGCGGCGCTCAGGCACAGCAGCGGCCGTATGCGCTTGCCTCCCGCGAAGACGCTGTAGCGCATGGCGCGATGAATGCTCTGGGGCTCGGCGGATTCCAGCGGCAGCCATCGATCCAGAGCCGAATCTATTCGCGCCCCCAAAACGGTGAAGTCGATCCCTTCCGCAGTCCTCACCGGAATGGTTCCACCCGTGTGGTGCGCCCCCGTTTCACCACCATTTCTATCCTGGTCTCCGCGTCCTGCAACTGTTTCCGGCACTCCGCGCTCAGTTTCACGCCCCGCTCGAACAACTCGAGTGACCGCTCAAGACTCAGGTTCGGAGCCTCCAGGTCCTTGACCAGGGTGTCCAACTCAGCCAGGCGCTTCTCGAAGGGAATTGACGCGTCGTACTCAATGGGCTGCTGCGGTTCGTCGGCCATGTTCCCCTCATTGTAGCCCGCCATCCTTCGCGCACTACACTGATAGTCAGGATGACCCGCCTGGCCCCACGTGGCGATACCGTGGCCGCTGCCTTCGAGTTCTGTCTCATCGGCATGCTCGGTTCCGGCTACTTCGCCATCCTTGGCTCCGGTTATCTCGATTCCGCCACGGCCATCGCAACCGCCGGTGGTTTGCTGCTGCGGCTGCTGATGATCTTTGGCGCGGTGCGGTGGCGTCCATCGCCCAAGCTCACACAAACAGCGGCGCTCGGCTACGCGGCTTTTTTCCCGCTTGACTACGGGTTCCTCTCGCCGGACTTCCTCACCGCCACCGTTCACATGGTGTTCTTCCTGGCGATTGCCAAGCTGCTTACCGCCGAATCGCGGCGCGATTATCTTTACCTGCAGACGCTCGCATTTGGCGAAATGCTGGCCGCCGCGCTCCTGTCATCCAGCCTTGGCTTCGTGGTGTTTCTGGCGCTATTTCTCATCTCGACCTCTGGTGCGCTGAGCTGTTCCGAGATTCTTCGCCAGCGGTCCCGCAGCGGCCAGGTCACAGCCGCCGGCGGGCCACGCTTTGGCGTTCCCCTCGGCGGTCTGGTCGTTGCCCTCGCCTTCGGCACTATGATCCTCGGGGGCGCGCTCTTTTTCGTTCTTCCCCGAACGGCCCGCGCGGCGTTTGAATCCTTCGCGCCGCGCCAGCACGTCACCGGCTTTTCAAACGAGATGCTGCTGGGCGAGATCGGCGAGATCCAGAGGAGCGTTCGCACGATGATGCACGTTCGTGTCTTTTCACGCGAACAACCCCGCAACCTTCGTTGGCGCGGCGCGATCCTCACGCAGTTCGACGGCCGCCGCTGGTACAACCCCGTGCAGAGTGCCGACATTCTCCGCCCGGGCCGGGCTTTGATCCAACTGGTGAATGACGCCCACCGCCTGCGCCCCGGCCGCCGCATCTCCTATGAGGTGCATCTCAAGTCGTTTCACGACACCCTCTTCTTTGCCGGTGTGCCCGAGTTTCTGGAAATCAATCAACCCCTCGTCGTCCGTTCGTCGAATGGTACGTTCCGGCTGGGATACACGCCCGATGTGCCGGTGGTCTACGGCGCCTACGCCCTACTTGATGACGGAGCCTCAGCGGCCCTTTCCGCCACCGGCCAGGAACTTCAACAGGAACTGCTGCTCCCGCCCATTGATCCCCGCATCCTGCCCCTGGTTCGCCAATGGACCCAAGGCGGGGGTACCGCCGCCGAGTCCGCCCGCCGCATCGAATCCGAACTTCGCCGCCGCTTCGGTTACACGCTCGATCTTCCGTCCACACCGTCCGCTGATCCCATTAGCCACTTTCTTTTCGAGCGCCGCCGCGGCCACTGCGAGTACTTCGCATCTTCCATGGCCGTCATGCTGCGGGCTATTTCCATCCCGTCCCGGATCGTTACCGGATTTCAGGCGGGCAACTACAATCCTGTATCCGGTTGGCACGTCATCCGGGGGGCCGACGCACACAGTTGGGTGGAAGCCTACCTGCCGGGCCAAGGCTGGACGGCGTTTGATCCCACGCCAGCCTCGCCTCAAGGCAACGGCCAGACGTTGACTGAACGGGCCGCACTCTACATTGATGCGCTTGAAATGTTCTGGCAGGATTGGGTGTTGAATTACTCCCTGGAACAACAACTCGGCTTGGCCGTACGGGCGGGCCAGGGACGCGCATGGCCCAGTTTTGCGTCGATCGCGGCGGAGGCTCAGCGCAAGGGCCGTCAGTTGGGTCCAGGTCTGGTCGCAGGCGCCGCTGCTCTATGGCTGCTGTTTCGCTACGCGCCAAGGCTCCGGTTGCCCGCGCGCCGGCCGAAAGAGGGCGCGGCCCGTCAGGCGGCCTCCCTCTATGACCGTCTCCTCGAACATCTTCGACGGCGCGGTATCGAGAAGCCCGATTCCATGACCGCCACCGAGTTTGCCGCCACCATTCGCCAGCCGGAACTGGCGGCGCTGGTCGCCGCTTTTGCCGCCCACTATCACGCCGCTCGTTTCGGGCAGGTGGAAGAAGCCGCGCGAGAGATGGCCGCGGTGCTGGGTGCCATCGAGCGACCCAACGGGTGAGCGAAAGGCAGTGCTTTCGCGCGCCGGGCGATGATCAAGCTGTCGTATCCTACAGGTCATGAGGGTTATAAGGCTTCTCCCCCTGGCCGCCTTGTTCGTTCTGCACGCCTTCGCCGCTGATAAGAAGACCGGGCAGCCGAACCAGATCCAGTTCAAACAGTTCAAGCTCGACAATGGACTTCGCGTCGTTCTGGCCGAAGATCACGCCGCGCCTACCTATTCCATCGCAGTCACCTACAATGTCGGCTCTCGCGATGAACGGCCTGGCCGCACCGGATTTGCCCATCTGTTCGAACACATGATGTTCCAGGGGTCGGAAAACGTCGGTAAGGGTGAACACTTCCTTCTGGTCTTCAATAATGGCGGGTCGATGAACGGCACCACCAGTCCGGACCGCACGAACTACTTCCAAACGCTTCCCGCCAACCAACTCGAACTCGGGCTCTTCCTGGAAGCCGACCGCATGCGTTCGCTCGTCATCAATCAGGCGAACCTCGACAACCAGCGCAAGGCCGTTCAGGAAGAGCGCCGTCTGGGTATCGACAATCAGCCCTACGGCAAGACCTTCGAAATCATGGATGAGATCGTCTACGACAACTTCGGCTATAAGCATTCCACCATCGGCTCCATGGCGGACCTGAACGCCGCGACGCTCGAAGACGTTGCGTCATTCTTCAAGACTTATTACGCGCCCAATAACGCCGTGCTCGCGCTGGTAGGCGACTTCAATACCGAGGATGTTCTGGAGCGGATCAAGAAGCACTTCGGCGGCATCTCGCAACAGCCAGCTCCTCCCGCGCCAGACATGGCGGAGCCTGAACAGAAAGCCGAGCGCCGTCACCAGTTGGAAGACGGCTTCGCGCAGGCGCCCCGGCTGGACATCATCTACAAGCTGCCCCACGGTAACACGCCCGATGTTTACGCGGCCAATGTGCTGGCCCGCGTGCTGGGCGCCGGACAATCCTCGCGTCTCTACCAGAAGCTGGTGAAGGAAAAAGAGGTGGTGGTGCAGATAGCCGCCGGTGTCGATGAGCGCCGCGGCCCCTCGCAAATCTATGTCGACGCCGTTGTCCGGCCGGGCAAGGATCTCGCGGAGACCGAGAAGCTCATCCTTGACGAGATCGAGCGCATCAAGGCAGAGCCGGTCCAGGATTGGGAACTTCAGAAGGTGCGCATGGCCTCCAAGCGCCAGGGCGCGGCGCAACTGGAAGGCTCGCTCTACCGGGCCATGCTGCTGTCCCAGTACACGGTCTACTACGACGACCCTGGCCTGGTGAATCGGCGGCCCAGCCTGCTCCAGGCGGTGACCAAGGACGATATCCAGCGAATCGCCAAGACCTACCTCACGCCGGCCAATCGCACCGTCGTCATCACTACGGTCAAAGCGAAAGCGGCGCCTGCCGTCAAGGGAGGGAACTAATCATGCGTCTATCCATGTTGATTCTGATTGCGGGCGCGGCCGTCTGGGCGCAAAATGACGACAAAGTTACCTCCGTCAGCAAGGTGGAGCGCAAACGCAAGGCTCCTGTCTCAGGTGAAGTACTTCGAGTCAAACTGCCGAAGCCTGTCGAAGCGGTGGGCGATAACGGCCTTCAGATCCTCGTCATGGAGGATCACCGCCAGCCGCTGTTCTCGATTCAGATGCAGGTTTTCGGTGCCGGTGCGCTGTTTGACCCTCTGGACACGCCGGGTGTCGCCACCCTGGCGGCGCAGATGATGCGCGAGGGAACCAAGGGCAAGAACAGCCGTCAGCTTGCCGAAGAGATCGAAAAACTCGGCGCCTCCATTTCCGCTTCCGCACCGTACGGCTCCGATTCGGTGACGTTCAGCGTGTCCGGCCTGTCGGAAAACATGGACGCCATCCTCGGCTTGGCCGCTGAGATTCTCTTGCAGCCGAACTTCCCGGCCGAAGAACTGAACAAGTTGAAGCAGCGCACGCGCGTCGGGCTTATGCAGCAGCGCTCCTCGCCGCAATTCCTGCTTGGGGAACGGTTCAGCCAGTTGATGTTTGGCTCCCACCCGGCTTCCGTTGTGGCCACTACGCCAGCCGCGCTCGACGCCATCACGCCCGAACTCCTCGCCAAATGGCACAAGGAACGCATTGTTCCGCAGAACGCCATGGTGGGTGTGGCTGGTGATGTGGACAGCAAGGATGTCATCGGCAAGTTTAAACGGCTGCATTGGGTCTGGAAGAGAACGGAGTACAAGCCGGCCCTTCCCGAGAATCCCAAGGCGGCAGAATCACGCCGCATCGTACTGGTGAACCGGCCGGACTCCGTCCAAACCTCCATTGCTATGGGCAACCTTACCATCGATCGCACGCATCCGGACTACATCCCCCTTATGGTGATGAACCGTGTTGTCGGCGATGGCCCGGCCGCGCGTCTCTTCATCAACCTGCGTGAAGAGAAAGGCTACACCTACGGTGTCTATTCGTCCGTGCAGGCTCGCCGTTACCCCGGTCCCTGGCGCGCCGGTGGCGACGTGCGCACGGAAGTTACCGAAGGCTCGCTCACCGAGTTCTTCAACGAAATCACCCGAATCCGCGACCAGGAAGTTCCGGAAAGCGAGCTTGAAGAGTGCAAGCGAAGCGTCGTTGCCAAGTTCGCGCTTTCGCTCGAAGACGCCTCCGATGTCCTGGCCTACGCGCTCACCCGCAAACAGTACGGACTGCCAGCCGACTACTGGGACACCTACGCCGATCAGGTCTCGCGCGTCACGGCGGAACAAGTGCAGCGCGTGGCGAAGAGGTATCTCAACCCCGAAGCCATTCAACTCGTTACCGTGGGAGACGCCTCGAAGATTCGCCCCGTCCTTGAAAAGTACGGAACAGTGGAAGTGTTTGGGACGGACGGCAAGCCCTCCGCCTCCACCCCGTAGGGGGCCCCGCCGATGATCGTTACCATTGACGGCGTACCCATCCATCTGTCCCACCCTGATGATCTTTCGCTGCGCTGGGTGGGCCAGGAAGATGCGATGCGCCAACTCATGGCGGCTTGGCTCGTCATCGATCCAACCGACCTGCCGATGACGCCGCGCCTGGTGGGCAAGCCGGGCGTCGGAAAAACCACGATGGCTTATGCCGGCGCCAAACGGCTGGACCAGGAATGCTACATCCTGCAGGGAACCGTCGACACCCGGCCCGAGGATCTCATCATCACCCCTGTCATTGAAGGCGAGGGGCGACTGAGGTACGTTGCCAGTCCGCTGGTCACCGCCATGATCCGCGGCGGCGTGGCGATCCTGGATGAGGGCAATCGCATGAGCGAAAAGAGCTGGGCCAGCCTCGCGCCATTGCTCGATTCGCGCCGCTACGTCGAATCCGTCGTCGCGGGCATCAAGATCAAGGCACACCCGCGATTCCGCATGGTGGCCACCATGAACGAAGACGCCTCTACTTTCGACCTGCCGGAGTACATCCAATCGCGCCTTCAGCCCCAGATTCTGATCGATTTCCCGGAGCGTGACGAGGAACTCGAGATCCTGCGTGAGAACGTGCCTTTTGGCGAGGAGCGGATCCTTTCCTATGTCACGGATTTCCTGCAGCAGGCCCACGCCAGCGATGAGCGCTATACGGTGCGTGACGGCATCAACATCGCCCGTTACGCCATGAAGATGCTGGCCATGCCCGATTATCCAGCCACGCGCGAACGCATTCTTCAGATCGCCGTGCGCGAAACGCTCGGCGATGAAGCCATTCGCTATGCCGGGCGATTTTGATTTCTCGTTCCCCGATCCGGGCAGCCTGAAGCGCGGCCGCTTTACCTATCTGCCCGTGGCCCCGGGGCGCCTGGAGTTCGCCGCCGAAGTGCGGAAGACCATTCTCGCAACGCGGCCGCACATCGTCGCCGTCGAGTTGCCGCTCTTCCTCGAGCGACGATACCTTAACGCCATCGAGCGGCTGCCCCAGATCTCCATGCTGGTTTATCCCGAGCACACGGACAGCGCGGCGGGCGAGGATGAACGGGCCGTTTATGTTACCGTCGAACCAGCCGACCCCTTCACGGAGGCGATCCGCACCGCGCATGAGATCGGGGCGCAGGTGCTCTTCATCGATCCCGCTGTCGGCGAGCATCCCCACCTTCCCGACGACTACCCGGACCCCTACGCGCTGCGCCGCATCCCCTTCGACAAGTACATTGAGGCTTATCGCGTCCATCCTCAGCAGCGGAACCAACAGATCGAACGCCACGCCGCCGGGCTGGCCTGGAAACTTCAGGGCGCCGACCCTCTGGCCACCATTCTGGTTGTCGTCGCGCTCAACCTGCTGGACCCCTTGCTCGACGCCATGGAGGTCCCGCAACAGAACCCGCATCGCACCCGGCTCGCACCCCCGGTAGACCTTCTCAATCCGCATCCCGATTGTCTGGGCGAAATCACCATCGAGTACCCGGCGCTCCAGGCGCGTTACGAAGAGTGGCGCGTCCTGCTTTCCGAATCCGCGCTCATCGACCGGCCCGCTGCCCAGTGGGCTGTCTTGCGGGAAGCCGAAACGTCCTTTGAGAAGAACACCGGCGGCGTGATCGCGCCCTGGCAGCGGCGATTGATCGCGCGCTACACCCGTAACCTCGCACATGTTCACGGATATCTGGCGGCCAACCTGTTCGAAATGACGGTCGCCGCGCGCGGTATCGCCGACGACAACTACGGCTGGGAGGTCTGGGAAGCCGCCTCACGATATCGCTGGCAGCAAGTGACAACGTTTCCGGAAACGGCCTCCATCTCGGCTGGGGAAGTGTGGCTCAACACCCGCCACATCCGCCTGCGCCGCCGCCTGCCTAGACCCAAGCAGCGTCTTCAGCCAGCGAACCTCAAGAAGCGTCCCAAGGAGCGGACCCCGGGCGAATGGGCCAAACAATTGGACGGTGACTCCATCTGCTCCTATCCGCCGGAAGATCTGGTGGTGGAAAACTATGGCCGCTTCGTCAAAAAGAAAGCCCACAGCGTGCTCTCCGACGAGCGAACCCGTACGGAGCCCTTCACCACCTCGATTCTGGACGGCCTCGACATCCGCGAAACCATTCGCAACTGGCACCGCAACAAGCTGTTCGTTCGCCACATGGATCGTGTGGCGGGAGACGTCGGCAGCGTGGTGGTAATCTTCGACGAGGATCCGGATGGCCGCTACACCTACCAGACCACATGGCTTGGCGAGCATCAGAATGAGTCCGATATGGCGTTCTACTCTACGCCGCCCTTCGACCACATGGTGGGACCGGGTATCGGCCGCGCCGAATATGGAGGATTCCTGATGAGCCTTCCACCCCGCCGCATGTTCGACGTATGGGGCGACACCGACTACAGCTTCACCGAATCCAAGTCCGAGCGCCTTCTGGCCGCCGCCATTGACTACTCCGTGGAACGTTACGTTGTGTACGTCGCCGCCAAACCGCCCCGGTCGACGTTTCGCTCCATTGCGGCCCGCTGCGGCCGATCCATTCTCTACATCCCCATAGGCCAGCTTTCGAAGGAGAAGCTCAACAAGGTTCGCGTCGTGCACGTGCTCGATAACCACCAGCGCCGTCGCGATGCCGCCCAGTACATCTGGTGATAGCTAATCGCAGCCGTCAACGCGATTCAGCAACGAACGCCCCTCCAGCCAACGCTCAACGTTGATCAGGAAAATCTCCCACAATCGCATTCGGTAATAGGGGCTCAACGACGACCCGGAGATATGCGGTGTCAGAATGACGTTGGGCATGCTCCACAACGGGTGATCCGGCGGCAAGGGATAGCGGTAGTGCGTGTCGATCGCCGCGCCCGCGATGGTCCCGTGTTGCAGGGCCTCGATGAGTGCTTGCTCCCGCACCAGGGGTCCTCGGGCAGGGTTCAGCAGAAACGCATGTCGCGGTAGGGCCTCCAGTTCCGCCCCTCCGACAATCCCCTCCGTCGCCGGACTCAGCGGCATGGCGAGGATCAGATAATCGAGCCCGCTGAGAAACTCGTACCGCTCACCCTGCGTAAATACGCGATGCGGCAGTGTGCCATCCGGGTCGCCGGTGCCCGGCACACGATACACGTCCCGGGCCGCACCCACGGGACTCCGAGTAAGCACCTGAACCGTCATCCCCAACTGCTTGGCCAGCCGCGCCGTTTCCCGTCCGATCCCTCCATAACCCCAGATCCCAACCACGCCGCCGCGAATCTCGCGCTGAAACCGGGCGTCGCGATCCCAGATACCGGCTTCCTGATGGCGTATCATCCCACGTAGATCGCGCGCCAGATTCACTATCATTGCGATGTTCCACTCGGCGATCGGTACATCGAAGCAGCCACGGGCATTCGCCAACTCGATCCCACGCCCAGCCAGCCCAAGGCCTGTAAATTGTGTGTACCCAACCGACCCCGTCTGAATCCACCGCAGTCGTCGGCACTCCTCGAAGTTCTCCGGTGGAAACGTACAAAACAGCCCCGCCGCCTCGCGCAGCATCGCGGCGGGCAGCAGCCGGCGCCGCTCCTCGGGCGTCTCCACGATGTCCACCGTCACCCCGGCGAACACGCGTAGCCGCTCAAGCGACGCAGCATGCAACGGCACGTCGATCAGCAGCCGCTTCATGTGGTCAGCATTTTGCCGGGAACGCTGTTGAACTCACCCGAACCCGGAACAAATGGATAACGCCGCCGGATCTCATCGTTCAAACGGATTCCGAGTCCCGGCCGGTCCGGCAACAAAACGAGCCCATCGCGCATCACGAACGCCCCATCCAGCAGATCCTCGTGCAGACCCGCATACGCCGGGGCCACTTCCAGAATCCGCGTCCCACGGCACGCGAAACCGCAATGAACGTTCTGCATCAGCGATCCCGCGGCGCCCCACGCATGCGTGGCAACGGCATCAAACCCGGCCGCGGCGCGCAGGAATTCGCCCATTCCGCCCAGGAAGGACGCATCGGGTTGCGCTACGTCGAACGCCCCTGCCTCAGCGAAGACCTTCCACTCGCAGGTAGTCAGGCACTCGCCGCCGGCCACGGGTGTGCCCGTGCCCTTGCGGCACAGGGCCCCGTAGCTCGCCGCGTCCGTGTAAGGCAGCGGCTCTTCCAGAAAAAACGGCCGGAACGGAGCCATCGCCCGGGCCACCGCTTCTGCCGTTTCCAGAGACCACACCCTCTCCTCACTGGGCCGGTTGCCCATGTGCGCGTCGATCATCACCTCCACGTCTGGCCCTACGCGCTGCCGAACAAACGCCAGCTTTGCCGCTTCGAAATCCGCCGCTTCGGCCGCATCGAAGGCTAAGCGCCAGCCCTGCGAGGCAGAATACGATCCCGCCCCCAGCTTGAACCCGCGAAAGCCCAGCGAGAGGTAATAGTCCATCTTCGCGGCCAGCCTCTCCAGGGGATAATTGGACGGTCCACCCGTGGCATAGGCCGCCAGGCGCGTGTGCTTTGCGCCACCTAGCAACTCGTACACCGGCTTCCCCGCGCGTTTTCCCGCAAGATCCCAAAGCGCCGCTTCAATTCCGTTCAGCACGGACGCGCCCAGCCCCACGCGGCACCAGAAGTTGCCGCAGTGGTACATCCGCCGCCACAACTCCTCCACGTTGTCCACGGGTTGACCCACAAGTACCGGAGCAAAGAAATCCACAATCGCCGGCACCGTCTCTGGAGCGAAGTACCCGGCATAGGTCTCGCCCAGGCCGGTATGCGGTGTGTCAGTGTCGATCTCAACGAACGCCGCGCTGCGCAGCTGCCGGGCCTCCCGAAGGAACGGATCGCCCGTCGAAGGCCCAGTGAGCAGCGTGGTCCGAACACTTGTGATGCGCATGGGCGACGGCTAGGCCTCCTTGGGCGTTGCCCAATATTCGCGGTAATTCCGCTTCAGCATCGCTTTGGCTTCCGCATCGCCCGGGATCGCTTCACGCGCTCCATCAAACGCCACGTTGCGGCCCGTCCGGTGCACGATGTTGCCCAGATGGCACAACGCACTTGACAGGTGCCCGATTTCGATGTCGCAATTCGGCCGTGTCCGGCTGGCGACGCAATCGACGAAGTTCTGCATGTGGAACCCGGGCCCGCCTTCCTGGTCGTCTTCCACCATCTTGCCCGCCTTGTCGAACATGCGGAATCCCCACCGGCGGTTCCAGCGCCCAATGCGCAGGAAGCCCTCAGTGCCATACACCGCGATCCCGTCGTCAATCTGCTCCAGACCGTAGTCGTGCCAGATGCGCATCTCCCAAATGATCCCTTGCGGCGTCTGGCCAGGGCCTCCGAAATCGAACGAGAGGTTCATCGTGTCCGGTGTCTGCTGGTCGTCGTCGAAAAAGTACTTGGCGCCCGATCCACTGGTCCAGCGGGGATGCCCCACACCCAACGCCCATCGAGCCTGATCCAACTGATTCGCGCCGTCGTTCCCCATGTCACCCGTGCTGAAGTTCCAGTTCCAATGCCGCTTGTCGTGGGACCGGTTGTCGTTGAATGGCGTCATCTCGGCCGGCCCTACCCAGGTATCGTAGTCCACGCCCGGCGGCGGAGGCGCGGTGCCAGGCTTCTTTCCAATGTCCGCCCGCAACTGCGAGTTCCAGGCCTTGGCCATGAGAACCCGGCCCAAGCGGCCGGAATGCGACACAGCGATCCCGCGAATCGTGGTCGGCCGGCTGCGCGACAGCATCCCTGCCTGCCCCCGCCGATACCGGCGCGCCCCACCAGTAGCCTGCCCTCTCGCAGATTGTGAGACACCGGCTTCTCAACGCAAACATCCTTGCCCGCCGCGGCCATCCGCGTGCCCGCGCCCGCGGCGGCTGCCGCGCCCAAGAAAGTATCGCCGGTTCATAGCTTCTTGCCACAGTATCAGCTTTCGCCCCGTGCCGGGCTCACCCCGTGCGAGTATCGTAGTCGAGATGAATCGCGCGATGGAGGTTGCCACGGGGCTCGCCAAGGCTTGCCTTGCCGCGCTCGCCCTCGTCCCGGCGGGCGCACCGCCCGCATCGGCGCAAGTGGCCGAGTTTGGCGTTCATGCCGGAAGCTCCACGCTGAGCTCCAAGCTGCTGGGTAGCATCCGTCTCACCCAGCCAGCCCAGACCGTGCGCGTGCTTCTCAATAGCGGTTTTCGGGTGGGGTTCCGTGTCAGCCTCAACAATTACCGCTACTTTGGGAATGAGTTCGGCTACGCCTACAACCGCAGTTCGCTCAGAGCCGACGGCGCCGCCGGCAGCCTCCAGCGTGCCCAGGGCATGGCAATCCACAATGGTGGTTACAACTTCCTGATGTATGCCACACCGGAAGGAAAGCCCCTGCGGCCCTTTTTCACCGGCGGCGGCCACTTCAACAATTACGTGCCCCCTGGCGCCAGCGCAATCTACGGCCAGGGTTCCGTGAAGTACGGCTACAACTACGGTGCAGGTGTGAAGATCCGCGTGGCGCCCATGTTTGCCATCCGGCTCGATTACCGGCAGTACGTCAATGGCAAGCCATTCGATTACCCCGATCAGTCCGGCCTGCTGCGCCAGTCCGAGATTTCAGCGGGATTTTCGTTCGTCTTATAGGTGCGGCGCGATCTGGTCCACGGAAATCAACCCCGGCGGCAGTTCCATGATCCGGATATTGCGGAAGTGGATCTTCGCACCCTCCGATTCAAGGCAAAGATACCCCTTCTTCTGTGTCGAGGAACGCACACCGTTGACGAACTTCCCGTTCACCGCCAGCTTGATCACTCCATCCACGGCCACCACGTCATACGTGTTCCATTGGCCATGTCCCAATACCCGGTTCTCCACCGAAATGCTGCGCTCGCCACGCGGTGTGTCGGCGATCACCTTCACTCCGCCCACGCCGAAGAGTTCACCGTGCGCATAGGCGATCGGCGGCGTCACGCCATCGCGAACGTGCAGCTTGGGCCAGTCCGGATCCAGCATCTGAACCTCCACGCCGTCCGGCAGCCTGTTCTTCTCCCCGGGGCGCGCATTGCTCCAAGCAAACACGCCGGAATTCCCACCGGGCTCGGTGTGCATCCATTCGATGTGCAGGATGAAGTTTTCGTACTGGCGGTCGCTGCGCATCACGCCGATCGGCGTGCCCTTGCAGATCAGTTCGCCATTCTCAACGCGCCAAGTGTCGGGGTCCGTGTTGACATTCACCCAGCCCGTGAGATCACGCCCGTTGAAAAGGCTGCGGTATTCAAACGGTTGCGCCATGCAGGCCAAGGCGGCAAAGAGGAAGACTAGAATGCGGTGCGCCACCACCACATCATGCCATGTCTGAAGCATGCGAGGTAGGTCTGGGGCAAGCCCAAACGGCCAGTGCTAGAAGAAGGACTTGATGGCGTCGAACTCCTGCTGAAACTGCGGCAGAATATCCTCGACCCGTCCTTCCAGTCCCACGGCGGCCAGCAGCCTTTGCTGTTGTTCCGCCACATCGGTGGGCATTTCCCCGGGTGGATCCACGGTAACACCCATAAGGCTTACCAGGCCACTTGCGGTGCGAATGGCCAGGCTCAGGTTCACCGGGGTGCCGTCGTCGGGCGCACTCTCGGGCGCGTGGTGATATCGAACCGCCGTCTGGATGCGTGCTGGAAAGTTCCATTCGCGAAGAGCGATGGAAGACATCTCGGGGTGGTCGATCGGCGCGTGTCAACAACTTTGAGACACCCGGCATGGGAATTTACTGACGTTCCTCTCTGTCTGTTGGGCTGGTGTCGACCGGCTTGTTGATCCAAACCTCCGATGGCAGGGGCAAAGGCTTGGGA
>VFZY01000076.1 GCA_016870915.1 Acidobacteriota bacterium
TCAGCCGGAAGGTTGGATCCTGCGAGAGCCGCTCGGCATCGTTGACATCCTCGTAGCCGGCAATCCGGCTGTAGACGGACTGGCGCAGTAGGTCCGCCAGCGGAAGCTGGGTATTCTTGCCGCGCCGTGAGTCAGTCAGGTGTTGGGCAATGAGAGCACCGAAGCCCAGCCGTTCATCCAACTCACGCACCAGGATCAGACCACCATCGGAAGTAACGCGCGATCCCTGGAAGTCGATCTTGAGAAGGCCGTTGAACGAGAGCTGAAAGGGCTGGTTTTGTTTGTCACCCATTGGGTGCTGTCCTCCGCAGGGGTCTTCGCTGCCTTCAAACCCCTATCGATATTGATGCGGACGAGCATCCAGGAGATTCGCACGCGCGGCTCAAAACGGAAATGTGGGGTTGATACGCTGCTGCTGCCGGGGCGGGAGGCAGGACATGCCGGTGGATCTGCTGAAACTGTTGCCGCTTCTGCCAGTACTGGGGACGTTGGGGCCGGCGTTTCGGGATCTGGCGATTGCACTCTATCACTCTTCCCAGGTGTTGAAGAAGGTTCCGGCCGTGGATCTGGTCGCCGTGGGGCAGACTGTGACGTCGGCGCAGATTCCGACACCGAACGTGAGCGTGGATGCGAATGGAGTTCCGTATTGGGGGAGCCCGCCGGTGGTGAACTACAGCCTGAGCGCGGGGATGGGCCAGTTGCCCACTCTGCTCACGGATGCGGGCGAGTATCTTGAGGACCACCCGCTGCCGGATCAACTGGGCGGCGCCGCCAAGGCGCTGGGGATCATCGCGTCGGCGCTGGGGGCTCCGCCGCCACCCGAAGTGACGCAGTAGCGGGGGCTTTCGACGGCGCTTTTGAGGGCCGCGCCGGAGCGGCGCTAACGAACCGGTTGGGCTCCCGTCTAAGGTGAGATCAAGGAGATCACCGTGCCGTCCATTCCTCAGGATCTTCGGTTCGCGTTTCGCCAACTGCGGCAGGCGCCCGCATTCACCACCGTGGCCGTGCTGTCGTTGGCGCTGGGTGTGGGTGCCAACACCGCCATCTTTCAACTGATCGACGCCATCCGGCTGCGGACATTGCCGGTGGAAAACCCCGGGGAACTGGCCTATATCGATTACGCCCCGCAGTCCGCGCGCGCCGGCTGGTGGTCGACGCGGAGCGCGCGGCTTACAAGCGCCGGTTTCGCGGAAGTGCAGGCGCAGCAGAAGGTCTTTTCCGGCGTCTTTGCGTGGAGCGCCGCGCGTTTCAACCTGTCCGAGGGCGGTGAAGCCCGCTATGCGGAGGGCCTCTATGTCAGCGGCAACTTTTTCCCGGTGCTGGGTGTGAAGCCCGTTCGCGGCCGCCTTCTCGCGCCGGAGGATGACAGCCCCGGTTGCGGCAGCCCGGCGGCTGTGCTGAGCCATGCCTTCTGGCAGCGCGAGTTCGGCGGCGAGGCGAGCGCCGTGGGCCGCATGATCAGCCTGGACGGCCATAAGCTGCCGGTGGTTGGGGTGAGTGCGCCGGCGTTCTTTGGGGTGGAGGTGGGCAACCGCTATGATGTGGCGATTCCGCTCTGCACCGATCGTGCGTGGGCGCAGGGCACGCCAGGGCAGGATGGCCGCAGCCGTGCCGATTTGCGGGCCGCCTGGTGGCTCTCCGTGATGGGCCGGCTGCTTCCGGGCATGACGGTGGCGCAGGCCGACGCGCAGTTGAAGGCTGCCTCCCCGGCGTTCATGCGCTCCACCCTGCCCGAGAGCTACAAGGCGGACTTGAGCAAGCGCTATCTGGCGAACAAGCTGGAGGTGACGGCCGGTGATACGGGCGTTTCCCGGCTTCGCCGCAACTCCGAGCGCCCGCTCTGGATCCTGATGGCCATCACGGGGCTGGTCCTGCTGATCGCCTGCGCCAACCTGGCGAACCTGTTGCTGGCGCGCGCTTCCGTGCGTGAGCGGGAGATAGCCGTACGCCAGGCGATGGGAGCAACGCGCTGGACGCTGGTGCGCCAACTGATGACCGAAAGCCTGCTGTTGGCGCTGGCCGGCACGGCGCTGGGCGCCGGACTGTCCCAGGTGTTGAGCCGCGCCCTGGTGGCCTATTTCGACTCTCCCCGTAATCCGCGCTTCCTGGAAACTCCTTTCGATTGGCGAATCCTTGCCTTCATGACTGCCTTGGCTCTGCTGACCTGCGTTCTCTTCGGACTGCTGCCGGCTCTGCGCGCCGCGTTCCTTGCGCCGGCCGCCGCGATGCGTTCGAGCGGGCGCGGCAACACCAGCGGGCGCGAGCGGCTGGGCGCGCGCCGTGTGCTGGTATCGGTTCAGGTGGCGCTTTCGCTGGTGCTGGTGGTGGGCGCGCTGCTGTTTGTCCGGAGCCTGCAGAAGCTGCTGGCCACCGATCCCGGGTTCCGGCTGGAAGGGGTGCTGGCGGTGCAGGTGGATTTCGCGCCCTTGCGATATGCCGAGGAACGGCGCGCCGGTTTCGCCCGCGAGATCAACGACAGACTCTCGACGCTGCCGGGTGTGATCTCAGCCGCGCAGGTGATGATGACACCGGTGGGCGGCGGAGGTTGGGACAACAGTGTGGGTCCGGATGGCGCGGTGGCGGCGGCCAGTGGCAAGAATGCGTGGTTCAATCGGACCGGGCCGGGCTACTTTCAGACGATGGGCATTGGCCTTCTTGCCGGCCGCGACTTCAACCACAACGATGTGGCCGGTTCACCGAAGGTGGCCATTGTGAATGAAGCGTTCGCCACGAAGTACTTCGGCGGTGCGAACCCGGTGGGCCGCACGTTCCATCTGGAGGCCGAAGCCGGTAAGCCGGAGCCATTGATGCAGATCGTGGGTCTTGTGCGGAACACCAAGTATTACAACCTGCGGGAGGAGTTTCGTCCACAGGGGTTCTTTCCGATGACTCAGAACGACCGTGCGAGCCAGGAGACCAATGTCATGGTGCGGGTGGCCGGCCAGCGGCCCGAGGAGTTGACGCGGGCCGTGAAGGCGGCGCTGGCGGAGATGAATCCGCTGATCCGTGTGGAGTTCCGGCCGATGATGACCCAGCTTGAGGATTCGATGACCACGGAACGGCTGATGGCGGGCCTATCGGGCGGGTTTGGCGTGCTGGCCGGTCTCTTGGCTGCCTTGGGGCTTTATGGAGTGATCTCGTACATGGTGACGCGCCGGCGGGGCGAGATCGGCCTGCGGATGGCGCTGGGAGCGGGGCGGGAGCAGGTGCTGAGGCTGGTGATGAAGGAAGTGGTGCTGCTGTTGGCGATCGGCGTGGCGGCGGGTCTGGTGCTTTCGGTGTGGGCGGGTCAGGCCGCGGCGGCGATGCTCTATGAACTGAAGCCGTACGATCCGATGTCGCTGGCTGCTGGTGTGGTGGCGTTGGTGCTGGTGGCGCTGGTGGCAACGGCCGCGCCGGTGCGGCGTGCGCTGGGTGTGGACCCGATGGTGGCGCTGCGGGACGAATAAAGGGATGAGTGAATCTTGAGCGCCCGAAGGCCATGCTAGACTGGCATCGGAATACGGCCCGAGCGCATGATCGAGAAAATCGAGATCCATAACTTTCGTGGGTTCAGATCGGTGGATCTGGCCGGACTGAGGCGGTTCAACTTCATCGTTGGTCCGAACGGAAGCGGAAAGACCGCGCTGCTTGAAGCGTTGTTTCTTTCAATGGCACCCGGGCCCAAGACAGCACTGGATTTGCGCCTGCTACGGGGTCAGCTAGGCATGACTCTGCTTCCCGGGAGCCATGACGAGACGCTGTTGAGGCATCTGTTTCACCGCTGTGAGATGGACACAGAGGTGTTCATTCAGTTCCTCGATTCGGTTCGCGGCGCGAGATCGCTACGTATTCACTCGGCATCGAGCGGCCGGTCGGTTGTCACGCTACCGTCTCTAACGGACTTCCGGGTTAACGAGCCATCCGGGCGTGTGGTTGAGTTCGAGTGGCGTACCGAGACGGGGCAGCATCAGGCCCGGCTGGAAGCCCTGCCCGACGGCCGGCTTGGGTTCAGTACCTGGGCGGACGCCTATCCTGGGGTGTTAGTGCCTTCATCGAGCCAGGGTTCTGACTCCGAGAGCATTTTGCGGTTCTCGGAGATTAGCAAGCGCCGCCAGGACGGCCGGATTGTTTCTGTGCTCCGGAGGGCCTTCCCGCAAGTGGAACAGGTTTCTCTGGAAACTGAGGCCGGGGAAACCGCATTTTTCGTTGGCGTCAAAGACCTGCCCGTTAAGATACCCATTGGTGTGTTGTCGGCCGGAATCCGGCGGTACTGGAGCATTCTTCTTGCGGCCGTGAACTCACCCGGTGCGGCCCTTCTGCTCGACGAAGTGGAAAACGGCTTTTACTTTGACCGTTTCGAACCGATGATGAACAGCATTTTCGATGAGTGCCGCCGGAGCGACGTTCAGATATTCGCAACGACGCATAGCCGTGAGTTTCTTGCGTCCCTTCAGCCGATGATCCGGGATGCTCCTGATGACTTTGCGCTGATCCGTATGGATGGCCGGGCTGGGGGGCCAGCGGCGTACGCTTTCGGTGGCGTTGATTTTGGCCACGCTCTGGCTGAAGAGGTGGAAGTCCGCTGACTTCGGGGTCCCGGGATGCCTAGCCGAATCGAGTCGCGCGTTCTTCTTTGTGAAGGGCTGGGCGACGAAGCGTTTCTGCGCAAACTGATTCAGGCCAGGGGCTTGGATCAGTTCGAGGTCAGGTGCCCGAAGCCGCCGGACGGGGACCGGGAGGGATTTGGCAGGCTGCTCTCAGGCGTGCGCGTAGGCAGCCCATCATGTACGGCGTTTGCTGTTCTCACCGACGCCGACTACGACCCGGTGAAATCGTTTCGGGAAGTTCGGGCGGCGCTCAAGAGGGATTGCGCCAGTTTCAGAATTCCCGACCGGCCGGGCGTTTTCGTTCCGCAGGAGCATGACTCCCTGGTGGGCATTTTCCTGATCCCGGGACAGGAGACGCCGGGCAGCCTCGACTCCCTGTGTCTGGCTGCCATGCGTGCTACGTGGCCCGATCAGTCCCGCTGCCTTGACGAGTTCATGAGGTGCACGGGCGTGACAGATTGGGACCGCGGGAAGGTGGACAAGTCCGCCTTACGTTGCCTGCTCGCGGCTACTTGCGAGGAAGACCCGAATACGGGACTGCCCTATGCATGGAGCCGCAAGCGGGAACTGATCCCCTTGTCTCATGCTTCGTTCGATCCAGTGGTTGACCTTCTCAGCCGCTTCGATGCCCTCTGCGCGGAGGCCGTGGCTACACGTTGACCCAGCCACGCGATTCGTGGCTGGCGAGCACTGCTTCCAGGCACTTCATGCCGCGCAGGCCGTCTTCGAAGGTGGGGTATTCCACGGGCGCGGCGGCGTTGGCCACTTTGGCGTAGAAGCGGCGGAAGAGTTGCTTGTGCGAGTCGTCGTAGCCTTCGCTGTGGCCGCCGGGGAGGTCGGCGAAGCCTTTGGCGGCTCCGAGGAGCAGAGAGCCATCCTTGATGATGACCTGATTCGGCGAGTTGCGGTGGCCGATCCAGAGTTCATCCGGGCGCTCCTGGTTCCACTGGATGCCGCATTTGGTGCCGTAGATTTCGAAGAAGAAGCGATTCTTGTTGCCGGCTGAGACCTGGCTGACGGTGAACGCTCCGCGGGCGCGGCCGCCCAAGCGGAGGAGGACGGCGCCGAAGTCGTCGGTGTCGATGGGCACCTCGTCGTAGTCTTCCGGTGTGAGTGTCTTGCCGGCGAAGGTCTGGATGCTCATCTTCGGCTTTTTGCGGGTGGGGTGGAAGGTTTGCAGATCGGCGCAGACGGAGGTGATGGGCAGTCCGGTGAGGTGCTGAATCATGTCCATCCAGTGCGATCCGATATCGCCCATGGCGCGGAGTTTGCCATTCTGGGCCGACTCGATGCGCCAGTTGTAGTCCGTGTCGTAGAGCAGCCAGTCCTGCGAGTAGGTGCCCTGGACGGCCAGGATGTCGCCGAGTTCGCCCGCCGCCACCATCTGCCGGACGTGCTGAACGACGGCGTAGTAGCGCAGGTTGTGGTTGGTGGCGTTGGCCACGCCGGTGCGCGCGGCGATGGCCACCATCTCCGCCGCTTCCGCCGAATTCATGGTGAGCGGCTTTTCACAGAGCACGTGCTTGCCGCCTTCCATGAACGCCTTGGCCATCCTGAAATGGAGAACGTTGGGGGTGCAGATGTGGACGGCGTCGATTTCAGGGTCGCGCGCCAGGGCTTCCCAATCGGCGGTGCGCTTGGGGATGCCCACGGCGTTGCCGAAATCGTCTGCCTTGGCCTGGGAGGAGGCCGCGACGGCGGTGACCTCAACGTTGCCGAGCCGGCGGCAGCCTTCGGTGTGCACGATTCCCATGAAGCCCGTGCCGATCATTGCTGTTCTGATTTTTGCCATTGGTAGGAGTCTCCTGGAGCGGAAACGTTCAGGATATCACTGGAGTAACCGGGGCCCGCAACCGATCTTGTACACTGGAATTTCTCTCCCCCGGGATGATCGTTCGACTGCGATTTAAGAGCCGCCGCCGGATCCCTCGCGATCTGCCGAAGAATCAGCGCCTGGCGTTGGCCGGCGCTTCTCTGCTTACACCGTTCTCCATCATGGCGGCTGCGCTGGGTGTTTGGCGTCTGGCGTCCGACATGGGTGCTTCGGGCCAGTTTGGCATTGAAGAGGGACTTTTCTCCCACTGGCAGATCTGGATTCCGGTGTCGGTTGTGTTACAAGGGGCCGCGATGGCGCTCAACCGCTATGGGTTGCGGCAGCCGGACAGGGCTCGCGCGGTGACAGCCTCGGCGGGCTGATCAGCCGAGGAGCGCGGCGATGCGGTCTTCGTCGTTCGGCACCACGACCGGTGGGTTTCCGAACGTGGCCTGGATGGCCACCTGGCCCGGCGCCACCAGTTGGCCGGTGTGATAGCGGTAGATGTAGTCCGGGTCCTTCATCACGTTGCCGGTGAGGATGGCTACCACTTCGGCTCCCGGATCGATGACGCCCGCGGCAACCAGCTTCCTGGCTCCGGCGAGTGTCGCGGCCGAGGCCGGCTCACAGCCGATGCCGCAGAGGCCGATCTGCGCTTTGGCGTCGGCGATCTCCTGCTCAGTGGCGCGCTCGACGACGCCGCCCGAATCGGTGATCTCCTTGAGCGCCTTGGGCCATGAGACCGGGTCACCGATCTTGATGGCGGTGGCGAGCGTTTCCGGATGCTCCACCACGGGGAAGCTGCCGCGGTGTTCCGATTGCATGAATTGCCAGAACGGCGCTGAACCTTCGGCCTGCACAACGGCCAAGCGCGGCAACCGGTCAATGAAGCCCCAGGCGAGCAGTTCACGCAGGGCCTTGCCGATGGCCGAGGTGTTGCCCAGGTTGCCGCCCGGCAGGACGATCCAATCGGGCACGCGCCAATCGAGCTGATCGAGCATTTCGATCACGATCGACTTCTGGCCTTCGATGCGGAACGGGTTGACGGAGTTGAGCAGATAGATGCCCAGCCGCTCCGCCAGGCGCCGGACCAGCGCCAGAATCTGATCGAAGTTGGCTTCCACCTGAAGCGTCTGGCCGCCGTACTCAAGCGCCTGGGCCAGTTTGCCGAACGCGATGTTCCCGTTGGGAATGAAAACCAGCGGCTGGAGCCCCGCGGCGCTGGCATATGCCGCCATCGACGCGGAGGTGTTTCCCGTGGAAACACAGGCCACGCGCTTCATGCCAAGGCGCACGGCCTGGGAGGCGCCGCAGGTCATGCCGTTGTCTTTGAACGATCCGGTGGGGTTGTAGCCCTGGTGCTTCACCGTGAACCGGTGGAGGCCGGCATAGGAGGCGGCGCGCGGGGCGTCGAGCAGCGGGGTCTGTCCTTCGCGCAGGGTGACGATGTGCGCGGCGTTATCCAGGAAGGGGAAGAGTTCGCGGTAGCGCCAGACGCCGCTCTGGTCGATGGGGAGATTGCTCATGCGGCGTTCGCGGAAGACCTGCTTCAGCGTCCAGGGTTCGCCCGGGGAGCCGTCATAGCGGGCTTCGAGGAGCCCGCCGCAGCGGGGGCAGGTGTAGATGACCTGAGTGATGTCGTAGGTGGCGCCGCATTCCGGCTGGAAGCAGGCAAGGTATGCGTGCATCAATCCTCCATTATAGTTTCCCGATCTCCACAGCCCGATTGCGGTATACATTCCTATTGGCTATGCGATTCCTTCTTCCGTTTCTGGCTGCCCTTTCCCTGGGCGCGGCGCCCGCGCGCATCATCTTCGACACCGACATGGGCAACGATGTTGACGATGCTCTGGCGCTGGCTCTTTTGCACGCGCTGGAGAGCCGCGGGGAAGCAAAGATCCTGGCCGTCACTGTCACCAAGGACCACCCTGACGCCGCGGTGTTTTGCGACATTCTGAACCATTACTACGGGCGGCCGGGGATTCCGATTGGCATGGTGAAGGGCGGGAAGACGCCGAAGCCGAATCCGATGATCACGGCGCCGGTGGGCCGAAGGAAACCCGATGGCCAGCCGCTCTATCCGCGCCGTCTTCGCAGCGGCAACGAGGCGCCCGATGCGACGCAGGTGTTGCGGCGTGTGCTGGCCGCCGAGGCGGATGGTTCGGTCACCATTGTGCAGGTGGGGTTCAGCACGAATCTGGCACGGCTGCTCGATTCGAAGGCGGATGCGATCAGTCCACTGGCGGGCCGGGAGTTGGCGGCTCGCAAGGTGAAACTGCTCAGCGTGATGGCCGGGCAGTTCCCCACGGGACCGGCGGAATACAATGTGCGCGAGGATGTGGAATCCGCCGCGAAGGTTTTCGGCGAATGGCCGGGACCGGTTGTGTTCAGCGGCTTTGAAATCGGCCTTGCGCTGTTGTTCCCCGGCGCCAGCATTGAACAGGAATTCGGGTATTCCGCCAATCATCCGGTGGCCGATTCCTACCGCGCCTACATGAAGATGCCTTATGACCGGCCCACGTGGGATCTTACGGCGGCGCTCTTCGGCGTCCGGCCGGGCCACCAATACTTCACGCTATCGGCGCCGGGCAGCGTGCAGGTGAATTCCACGGGAGTGACCAGCTTTCGCGCTCACCCGGATGGACGCCACCGTTACTTCCTTCTGGAGCCGGGGCAGCGGGCGCGGACGCTGGAGGCGTTGACGCTGCTATCGAGCGAACCTCCGCGCGCGCCCAACAGGTAGAATGTGAAGACGGTTTTCATCCCATGTCCTCATCCAACCAGATCGGCCAGGCCACGTTCACTCGCGCCATTGAAGGCAGCTACAACGAGATTCTGACTCCTGAAGCGGTGCGGTTCGTCCTTGAGCTGAATCGTGCGTTCAATGAGCGCCGCAAGGGCCTGCTGCAGGCCAGGGCCGAGCGCTGGGAGCGGCTGCGCGCGGGTGAGCTGCCGGATTTCCTGGAATCGACGAAAGACATCCGCGCCGCCCAGTGGACGGTGGCGCCGATTCCGGAGCCGTTGCGCGACCGCCGGGTTGAGATCACGGGTCCGGTGGAGCGGAAGATGGTGATCAACGCGCTCAATTCCGGCGCGACCATTTTCATGACGGATTTCGAGGATTCGAACTGCCCGACGTGGGACAACAACCTCTCCGGCCACATCAACCTGCGCGACGCGGTGAACGGCACCATCACGTTCACCAATCCAGATGGCAAGCATTACAAGCTGAACGACAAGACCGGCGTGCTGCTGGTGCGTCCCAGGGGCTGGCACTTGCAGGAAAAGCACATGATTGTGGACGGGGAAGCGGTCTCGGGGTCGTTGTTCGACTTCGGGCTGTATTTCTTCCACAATGCGGCGAACTCACTGAAGCGGGGATGGGGTCCGTTCTTTTACCTGCCGAAGATGGAGAGCCACCTGGAAGCGCGTCTTTGGAACGACGTTTTCAATTTCGCGCAGGACTATCTCGGGATGGCTCGTGGCACGATTCGCGCCACCGTGCTGATTGAGACCATTCTGGCCGCGTTCGAGATGGACGAGATCCTTTACGAACTGCGCGATCATTCGGCGGGGCTGAATTGCGGGCGGTGGGATTACATCTTCAGCTTCATCAAGAAGCTGGGGCACCGCGCCGACAAGATTCTGCCGAACCGCAGCCAGGTGACCATGGACAAGGCGTTTTTGAAGGCGTACGTCGATCTGTTGATCCACACCTGCCACCGCCGCGAGATTCACGCCATGGGCGGCATGGCGGCGCAGATCCCCATCAAGGGTGACCCGGAGGCCAACGCGGCGGCGCTGGAGAAGGTGCGGCTGGACAAACTGCGCGAAGTGCGCGCGGGCCACGACGGCACATGGGTGGCGCACCCGGGGCTGGTCTCGATTGCGATGGATGTGTTCAATGAGCACATGCCGACGCCGAATCAGATTCACGTGAAGCGCGAGGATGTGCGGGTGGCCGCGGCCGATCTTCTGGCGCCGCACTCAGGCGATATCACCGCCGATGGCCTCCGCCAGAATGTCGATGTGGGGATTCAGTATCTGGAAGCCTGGCTCAACGGCAACGGGTGCGTGCCCATCTACAACCTGATGGAGGATGCGGCGACGGCGGAGATTTCGCGTTCGCAGGTGTGGCAGTGGGTGCGGCATGGCGTGCAGCTTTCCGATGGGCGCACGGTGACGGGTGAACTGGTTCGGGAGACGATTGGCCGCGAACTGGCGGAGAAGCCTGGGACGCCCGCGAAGAAGGTGGCGGCCGGCCTCTTTGAGCAGATGATGACGCGCGCGCAGTTTGAGGAGTTCCTCACCGTTCCCGCGTATTCTCACATCGACTGAGGCGCCGGGCGCCTAAACGAGCCGCGAGCGGACGAAGTCAACCAAGGCGGGAGATTCGTATGCGGGCGGCGGGGCGGGGAAGCGCGGCTTGGCCGCAAGCAGGCGGGAGGAGACGGTGGCGGGCATGGATCCGGGGCCGGTGATGACCAGGGCGTCGGCGCGGTCCACCCAGAGTTGCGCGCTTTCCTTCCAGTCGGACTGGGATGGGTCGAGGACGAAGAGATAGAGGTCCGGCTTGACGAACCGCAGCAGGCTGTTCGATTCGGCGATCAGTGCGGGATGCTGGGCCATCAAACCGCGCAGGGCGGGCATCCCCTCGGCTAGTTGCCCAATGGCTGTGCGCAGCCAGTAGGCGTGAGCGGCTCCCGCCGCCAGAAAGCGTCCGGTGTCGGTGGCGCCTGGCGAGAGTTCCTGGTCCAGCGCGAACGGGTGTGTGTAATCGGTCACCGCGCAGTCACAGTCCTCGCCGTCGCGCGAACAGACGCCATGCCCGAATTGGGTGATCTTCACGGCGGCCCACCGCAGGTGGCGGGTGCCGGCGATCACCGACGCCATCACCGAGGTCTTGCCGATGTTCCGGCTGTGCCCGCCCACCACCACCAGCATCAGATTCCCCGCTCATTGAGCCGTTTCTTCAGCTCCGCCACTTCGCGTGCCAGGGCAGGCAGGCGCGCCATGTGGGCCAGCTGCGCCAGATACTCGCGCAGAGGCCGCGCCGGCGTGCCCCACACCACCTGCCCGCCGCGCACAATCTTGGACGTGAGAACGCCGCACCCGCTTCCCAGCGTGGCGCGCGATTCAATGCGGGCTTTGTCGCCGATGCCCACCTGGCCGCCGATGACGGCATAATCTTCCACAATCACGCCGCCCGAAAGGCCCGTTTGCGCGGCGATGACCACATGATTGCCGATGCGGCAGTTGTGCCCGATGTGCACCAGGTTGTCGAGCTTCACGCCATGTCCGATGGAGGTGACGCCGAGGGCGGCGCGATCCACCGTGGTGTTGGCCCCGATTTCGACATCGTCGCCCAGTTCCAGCCGGCCGACCTGAGGGAACTTTTCGTAATGATCGCGTTCGAAGACAAAGCCGAAGCCATCGGCGCCCAGCACGCAGCCGGAGTGCAGCACGACGCGGTGGCCGATGGTGACGCCATCGTAGACGGTGACGTTGGCGTGGATGAGGCCGCCGCTGCCCACGGTGACGTTGCGGCCGAGTGCCGCACCCGCGCCGATGGAGGTGCCGGAGCCGACCCGGGTGCCGTCGGCGATAGTTGCTCGCGGGCCGACCGAGACTCCTTCGCCCAGCACCACATCGTTACCCAGGACAGCGGTGGGATGCACTCCGGGTGTTGGTGGAACCGGAGGGTGGAAGCGGGCCACGGCGCGGGCGAACGCCCCGCGCGGGTCGGCCACGCGAATCACTGTTCGTCCGTGGGTGTTTTCAAAGGCTACGGGCACCAGCAGGCAGCCCGCTTTGGATGAAGCGGCGGCATCGAGGGCCTTGCGTCCGGCGGCGAAGCTTAGGTCGTCTTCACCGGCGGCGTCGAGCGCCGCCACGCCGCGGATCTCGCGTTCCCCGGCCCCCTCGAAATCCGAGCCAAGCCAGGCCGCCAGTTCGAACACACGCATGCACTCGCTATCATACAAGCTTATGCCCGTTGACCCTTCCGCGCGCGTCGCGCCCACGGCCCGCATCCATCCGGATGCTGCCATCGGGGCGGGGTGTGTGATTGGCGAGTATTGCGTTGTTGAACAGGATGTCGCGCTGGGCGCCGGGTGCCGGCTGGAGCCCTACGTCTACATCAAGCGCTGGACCACGCTTGGCGTTGAAAACGAGATTTCGGCCGGCACGGTGCTGGGAACGGATCCGCTGGACAAAGCGTTTGGCGGCCATCGAAGTTATCTGCGCATGGGCAGCCGGAACCGGATCCGCGAGCACTATACGATTTCGCGCGGCACGAAGCCGGAAGCCGTCACCGTGATCGGCGATGACAACTATGTGATGACCACGGGCCATATCGCCCACGATTGCCGCATTGGCAACGAGACGGTGATCTGCAGCAGTGCCCTGGTGGCGGGCTATGTGGAGATTGAAGATCAGGCCTTCCTTTCGGGCGGCGTGGTGGTGCACCAGTATTCGAAGATTGGGCGTCTTGCGATGGTGGGAGGCAATTCGCGAGTGAATCTGGACCTGCCGCCGTTCTTCCTCTACTCCGAATTCGACGCGCGGCCAAAGGGGTTGAACGTGGTGGGCCTGCGGCGCGCCGGGTTCACCGCCGCGGACACGGCTCGGCTCAAGAAGGCGTATCAACTGCTCTATCGCCATGGCCTGACGCTGGACGACGCGCTGGCGCGGATTGAGGCGGAACTGCCGCACGAACATACCGCGCATCTGGTTCGCTTTGTCCGCTCCAGCCGGCGCGGCATTGCGAGAGAATAGTCCCCGATGAAGATTCATGTTTCGGGCGCGTTCGAGGTTAAGCTCACACCCCAGCCGCTGGCTCATGCCGGGCAGGATGCGAGCCTGGGCCGGATGTCGATTGACAAGCGCTACCAGGGGGCGCTGGACGCCACGGCCACCGGGGAGATGCTGAGCGCGATGGGCGGCGTGAAAGGGTCGGCTGTGTATGTGGCGATCGAACGAGTGACGGGAAGGCTGAACGGCCGTGCGGGGTCCTTCACGCTGGCGCACCGCGGTGTGATGAGCCGTGCCGGGCAGGAACTGCTGGTGACGGTGGCGCCCGATTCCGGGAGCGGCGAACTCAGCGGGCTTATGGGGTCGATGAAGATCCGGATCGAATCGGGGGAACATTTCTATGACTTTGATGGGGAGGTGCCGGATGCTTAGAGCCGGTGTGTTGTGGCTGGCGGGGGCCGCGGTGGTTCTGGCGGTTCCCTTGCACGAAAGGTTGGATCTGTTTGAGGCGAACACGGGCGGCTATGGGCTGTATCGAATCCCCGGCATCGTGGTGACCAAGGCCGGCACTGTGCTGGCTTACGCCGAAGCGCGCGAGGCCGGGCGCGGCGATTGGAACACCATCGACATCGTGCTGCGGCGCAGTACGGATGGCGGCCGCACGTTTTCGCCGTTCCGCAAGATTGCGGCGATCGATGGCCCGTATGCGAAGAATCCGGTGGCCCTGGCCCAGGGTCTGGCGAACTCCTCGGCCATCACCTACAACAACCCGGTGGCGATTGCCGACATGCGGAGCGGAGCGGTCCACTTTCTGTTCTGTTACGAATACATGCGCGCCTTCTACATGCGCAGCGACGACGATGGCCAGACGTTCAGCAAGCCTGTCGAAATCACGGGAGCGTTCGAGCCGCTGCGGGCGAAGTATCCGTGGAAAGTGCTGGCCACGGGTCCCGGGCACGGCATTCAGACGCGGCGCGCCCGGTTGATTGTCCCGGTCTGGATTTCCACCGGCACCGGCGGCCACGCCCACCGCCCGTCGGTGAACGCCACAATCTTCAGCGACGACAACGGCCGGACATGGCGTGCCGGTGAGATCGCGATTCCCGATACGCCGGACACGATCATTCCGAACGAGACGGCGGCGGTTGAGACCTCCGACGGCCGCGTGCTGCTGAATGCCCGCAGCGAGTCAAAGCATCATCGCCGGCTGCTGACGTATTCGAAGGATGGCGCCACGGGATGGAGCGCCGCGGTGGCGCATGACCAACTGTGGGAGCCGATCTGCTTTGGCAGCATGGTGGCCCTGCCCGGAAAGCCCGGGGCGATCCTTTTCTCGAATCCGCATAATCTGGACCGCGCGGCCGGGGCGGCCGAACCCGGCAAGAGGCGCGACCGCCGCAATCTGGCGATCAAGTTGAGCCACGACGATGGGAAGACGTGGCCGCGCAGCAAGGTGGTGGACGCCGGAGTGGCCGGCTACTCCGATCTGGCCGCGGGACCGGACGGGACCATCTACTGCCTCTACGAGCGGGGCGGTGTGGGCAACCAGTCCACGCAGACCTCATTTCTCACCCTTGTTCGACTCAATCGCGAGTGGCTCACCAGCGACTAGGAACCTCCATGCCGACACTACTTTTCTCGTCTCGTCTTCACTCACTGCTCGCGGCACTGGTTGTGGTACAGACTGTACCGCTTGCGGCGCAGGATTCACCAGGGGTGTCCAAGAAAAATCTGATTGTGTACCAGGAGCCGGGCCGCTATGCCGGGTGGCCGGCCAACCACGGCATCTGGATCTGGGGCAATGAGATTCTGATGGGCTTCGAACTGGGCGAATTCCAGGCTTCTGACCGCCGGATCCACACCATCAATTACCAGAGGCCGGCTGAGCACGTGCTGGTGCGCAGTCTGGATGGCGGGGAGACCTGGAAGCTTGAGAAGCCGGCCTCGCTGGCGCCGCCCGCGGGGACCAAGGTGGCCGGCGTTCCGACGGCCGAAGGCGGCAAGGCGCCTGTCGACTGCCCTGGCGGCATCGATTTCCGCCGGCCGGGTTTCGCCATCACGTTTCGGATGGAAGACATCCACATTGGGCCGTCGCGTTTCTACTACACCACCGATAAGGGCAAGTCGTGGCAGGGGCCGTTCCGGGTGCCGGACTTCGGCCACCGGGGGATCGCTGCCCGGACGGATTATCTTGTGCAGGGCAAGCATGAGCTGACGGCATGGCTGACGGCGGCGAAGTCGAATGGCCGGGAGGGCCGCATCATCGTGGTGCGCACGAGCGACGGGGGCAAGACGTGGAAGCAGGTGGCCCTGATGGGCGATGAGCCGACGGGCAATGACTACGCGATCATGCCTTCCACCGTGCGTCTTGGGAACGGCTCCCTGCTGACGGCGGTGCGGTACCAGCGCTGGATCGACCTGTTTCAGTCGGCGGACAACGGCGCCACGTGGACCGGCGCCGGACGCCCAGCGCCACTCACGGGAGGCAATCCGCCCAGCATGATCCGGCTGAAGGATGGCCGTCTGGCGTTGACCTACGGCTACCGGCTGCCGCCCTTCGGCATCCGGGCACGGATCAGCGCCGACGAAGGCAAGAGCTGGGGCGATGAGATTGTGCTGCGCGCTGATGGCGGGAGCCGGGACCTGGGTTACCCCCGCACCGTGCAGCGGCGGGACGGCAAGCTGGTTACGGCCTACTACTTCAACGACGCCAACGACAAGGAGCGTTACATCGGGGCCACGATCTGGGAAGCGCCTCGCAGGTGATACCTTGATCGATATGAGGCGATTCGTTCTGGTGTGTCTGCTGGCGGCGGCGGCGCGCGCCCAGACGGCGGAGGAATTGTTCGGTTCCCGTATTCTGCCGGTGCTGAAGCGCGACTGCCTGGGATGCCATGGCGAAGGCCAGGTGCTCTCGAAGCTGGACCTCAGAACACGTGAATCGATGCTGGCGGGTGGCGTGCGAGGCGCCGCGGTAGTGCCCGGGGATCCTGAGGCGAGCCCGCTGTATCAGGTGCTGACGGGCCGAGGACCGCTCCGGATGCCGCCTGTGGGGAAGCCCGCCGAAGGCCTGGCTGATGAGATCTCCCGTTGGATCCGCGCGGGCGCTCCCTGGCGCGCCGAGCCGGCGGCGGGGAGTTGGAGCTACAAGGACGAGGATCTCTGGGCGTTCAAGCCGGTCCGCAAGGAAGCCGGACGTGGGATTGACGCCTTCATTTCGGCGAAGCTTCGCGAGAAGGGTCTTAAGCCCGCGCCCCCGGCCGGGAAACCGGCGTTGATCCGACGAGTGACGTTTGACCTGACTGGTCTGCCTCCGACACCGGAAGAGGTGGATGCGTTTCTCGCGGACCGTTCGCCCAACGCTTACGCCGCCCTGGTCGACAGGCTGCTCGCTTCGCCGCGCTATGGGGAACGCTGGGCGCGCCATTGGCTGGATGTGGTGCGCTACGCCGATTCAAGCGGCTATTCGAACGACTTTGAACGGCCCAATGCCTGGCGGTACCGCGACTATGTGATCCGGGCGTTCAATCAGGACAAGCCGTTTGACCGGTTTGTGCGCGAGCAGATCGCGGGTGACGAGATCTATCCGGGCGATGCCGAGGCGCTGATCGCCACCGGGTTCCTGCGCGCCGGGCCGTGGGAACACACCGGCATGTCCGTGGAAGCCGTGACACGCCAGATGTTTCTGGACGATGTCACCAATGCCGTGGGCGTTACGTTTCTGGGGCTGACCATGGGCTGCGCCCGGTGTCACGATCACAAGTTTGATCCGATTCCCACGCGCGACTACTACCGCATGCAGGCGGTCTTTGCCTCGACCGAGTTTGCCCGGCCGCGTGTGCCGTTCCTGCCCGCCGAGAATACGGCGAACCTGCCGGCGGAGGCCGCCTCGCTGAAGCGGGTTCTGAATGCGGCGCAGGCCAACATGGATCGCTTTGATGAGATCTCGCGCCAGCACATCCTGAAGAAGTACAACGCCGCACGGCTGGAAGACATTCCCAAGGCGGTTCTGGAGAAGGCCGTGCGGGCCAAGGAGGGCGTGGGTCCGGCGGAGTTTGAAGAGTACAAGCTGTATCAGAAGCACGTTCAGCTTTATCGTGAATCGCTGGACCGTTTCGAGCCGAAGGCGTTCGCTGTGTCGAGCGGCCCATTGGATGGCGAAACGGATGGTGGACCGAATCTGCGCTATCCCAAGCGCGCCGAGTACAAGCCGCCAGCGATGAACATCCTGGTAGCGGGCAGCGTCCAGTCGCCGGGCGAACCGGTGGAGCCCGGGGTTCCGGGGGCCGTTGGGCGTTATTCGGCCCTGCCTGAGCCAGAGGTGCCGGCTGGCGCGGCGGGGCGGCGCGCGGCGCTGGCGGAATGGATGGCCGATTCGCGCAACCCGCTGACCGCGCGCGTGATGGTGAATCGTGTCTGGCAGTATCATTTCGGCCGCGGACTGGCGGCTGACGCCAACAACTTCGGCAAGATGGGAGCCAAGCCGGTGTATCCGGAACTGCTGGACGAACTGGCCGCCCGTTTCATGCGTCAAGGCTGGAAGCTGAAGCCGCTGCACCGTGAGATTCTGCTTTCGGACGCCTACCGCCGCGCCTCCGCGGCACCCGCGGAGTCGGACCCGGGCAATCAATATCTGTCGCACTTCACACCGCGGCGGGTGGAAGCGGAGGTTCTGCGGGACAGCACGCTGGCGGTGGCTGGTGAACTGAGCCCGGATGCCGGGGGGCCCGGGGTTTTTCCCCAGATCAATGAAGACGTGGCGCGGCAGCCGCTGCACCGGATGGGGTCGCTGGCGCCCGCCTATCATCCTTCTCCGGCCAAGCGGGACCGGAACCGGCGGACCGTCTACGCGTTTCAGCAGCGCAGTCTGACGGACCCGATGATTGACGTTTTCAACGGGCCGAATCTGGATATGTCCTGCGAGCGGCGGGAAGCGTCCACGCTGCCGACGCAGGCGTTTGCGCTGATGAACAGCCAGTTCATGCGCGACATGTCACTGGCCATGGCGGCTCGTGTGATGGGTGAGCGTACGAGTGATCAGGGCCGCCTGGAGCGGGCCTTCCGGCTGGTCTACGGGCGTCCTGCGGCGGCGGAAGAACTGAAGGTTTCACGGGAGCACTGGGATCGCATGACCGCGCGCGAATCCGCGGCCACGCCGCCCGGGCGGCCTAAGCCACAGCCGCTGGTCCACACCATCACCAGTGAACTCACCGGGGAGAACTTCCGCTTCGTTCAGCAGGAAGATCCGGCGCCGTTCGAACACAACCTGCATCCTTCGGAGGCCGATGCCCGGACGCGTGGGCTGGCCCACGTTCTGCTCGCCCTGCTCAACTCAAACGAGTTCGTCTACATCTACTGAACACACTCATGCGCGCCGCCATTCTCTTTGCAACCCTTGTTCTGGCCGGTTGCCAGATTTACCGGAAGCCGCTCAAGCTGGTGGAGCATTGCGAAGAGTTCGTCTACACGACGCTCTCCTTCACGCCCACCTACGCCGCCGCCAACGGCCACCACCATCATGCCGGTGTGCCGATGGATGAACTGCTTGACGATTACGCCCCGCAGGCAATCAACCGGCAGCGCACTTTTTACAAGGCTTTTCGCAAAGGCCTGGAGAAGCTGATTGACCGGGGGCGGCTCACGCCCGGCGACAAGGCCGACTACGACATCATTCAGAATCAGATTGATCTGGCGCTGCTGGAACTGGACCGGATTCAGTCCTTCCGCCACAACCCCACGTTGTACGCGGAATCACTGGGCAATGCGTTGTTCCACCCGGTGACCGTCGAGTACACCAACCAGAATGTCCGGTGGTTCCACATCATCCGCAGGCTGGAGAAGGTGCCGCCGTTCTTTGAGATCGCCAAGATGAATCTGGTGGATTCGCCGCCGTTATGGATTGAGGTGGCGCGGCAGGAGAACGAAGGCAACATTGCGCTGGTGGAGGGCGAGATCCGGGCCAGGACTCCGGCGGACCTGAAGGACTCCTTCGAACGCGCGGCCGGTCCGGCTCTTGCCGCCATGCGCGGCTTCAATCGCTGGCTTACGGAGGAGCTTTCGAAGCGTCCGTCCGACTGGCGTCTGGCCAAGGATCTCTATGAAGAGAAGTTCCGCCGTACGCTTGTCACGTCCACGACGCCGGCCGCACTGCTGGCCGAGGCCGAGGCGGAGATTGAACGGATTCGCACGGAAATGTTCCGGCTGGCCGGCGGGCGCCCCGGCCAGGACGCCGGCAAGGTGATCCGGGCGGAACTGGACCGGGTGGCACGCCGCCATGCGACTCCGGAGACCCTGTTTTCGGACGCGGCGCGGGATCTTGAAGAGGCGCGGGCGTTCATTCGCCGCGAGGGTTTGCTGGGTCTGCCCGCGCGGGACAATCTCAAGGTGATCGAGACGCCTGAACACATGCGAGGCGTCTATGCGGTGGGGGGCTTCAACCCGGCGCCGCCGCTTGAGCCCAAGCTGGGCGCGTTCTACTGGCTGACACCGGTGCCGAAGGACTGGACGGCGGAGCGGATTGAATCGAAGTTTCGGGAAGACAACTTTTACGGGCTGAAAATCCTCACGATTCATGAAGCGATGCCCGGCCACTACGTGCAGTTCGAGTATTCAAACGATATCCAGCCGCCAGCGCGCCGGCTGCTTCGCACCGTCTACGGCAACGGACCCTACATTGAGGGCTGGGCCGTCTATGCCACGGCCATGATGATTGAGAACGGGTATCTGGAAAAGGACCCGGGATTGAAGCTCATGTGGCTCAAGCACCTGCTGCGCGTGGCGGCCAACACCGTTCTCGACATCCGGCTGCACACTATGAACATGAGCGACGAGGAGGCCATGAGCCTGATGATGGAGCGCACGTTTCAGGAACGCCACGAAGCGGAGGCCAAGCTGCGCCGGGCCAAACTGACCAGTGTGCAGCTTCCCACGTATTTTGCCGGGTACCGGGAAATGCTTCGGCTGCGCGATCAGGTGAAGCAGGCCCGCGGCGGCGCTTTCACGCTGCGCGGATTTCACGACGACCTGCTTCGTCTGGGCGCGGTTCCGGTGCCTGTGGCGGGCGGGCTGCTCACCGCGCCGCCACCGCCAGCCGCAGCACCGTCCAAATGATCTTGACGCCGGCACGGAGGCTGGCCCAGGCATTGCCTGAAACCTTTTCCGTGCCCGCCACGCGCCGGCCGGAGCGCACCGGAATTTCGACCACGCGCAACCGGCGGCGAAGCGCCCGGACCTGCATCTCGACGGTCCAGCCATAGTTTTCATCGCGCATGCCGAGTGCGCGCAGCGCCTCCACGGTGATGGCGCGATAGGGTCCAAGGTCCGTGTACCGATGCCCGAAAAGCACCTGGATGAGGCGGGTGGCCAGCCAGTTTCCGAAGCGCTGATGGGATAACAGGTGGGACCCGGCGTCCAGGGTTCGCGACCCGATGACGAGGTCTGCCGCGCCGCTGCGGAGTGGATCGAGGAGCCGGCGCGCGTCGGCGGGATCCTCCGAAGCGTCGGCCTGCATGAAGACCACCGCGCCGGTTTCCGGGGGGAGGACTTCCATGGCGCGGAGGCAGGCCACGCCGTAGCCCTTGCGCGGGTCCTCAATCACGATCGCTCCGGCGTTGCGGGCCCGTTCCGCCGTGCGGTCCCTGGAACCGTTCACGCCGACGATCACAGTATCAAAAAGGCCCGCCGGCAGACGGGACAACATGGTTTCGATCACGTCTTCTTCATTGTGGGCGGGAATAATGAGGGCTGTGCGGGTGGATCGGATTGCCTCGGCGGTATCGCTCATGCTAAGAAAGGTTTAGTTCGCTCTTCGCGATGGAGCAGGATTCCAATAGCAGCACGCCGGTCGAACCAGGTGTAGACACCCGGGCCGCGGACGCACCGCGCCGCTCGCCGCTCTCTTTCACACTATACTGGCTGCGCGACCTTGCGCTTTCGGTGGTCATCGCCATCGCGGTCATTCTCTTCCTCTACCAGCCCGTGAAAGTGGAAGGCACCAGCATGATGCCGTCGCTTTCGGACCAGGAGCGCATCTTCATCAACAAGTTCACGTACCGGTTCGGCATCAGCGAAGTGCTGCGAGGCGATCTGGTGGTGTTCTGGTTCCCGGGGGATACGAACAAGTCCTACATCAAGCGCGTGATCGGGCTGCCCGGCGACACCGTGGAAGTGAACGCGGGAAAGGTGCTGCTGAACGGCGTACAACTGGCGGAGGGCTATGTGCCCGACGGGTACCGCGACAGCCTGTTCCTGCCGCCGATGCGGGTTCCGGAGGACCACTACTTTGTGATGGGCGACCATCGCAGCGCCTCGAACGACAGCCGGTCCTGGGGGCCATTGCATCGCCGGTACATCTACGGCAAAGCTGTTTTCGTCTACTGGCCCATTGACCGGATGGGTGTGCTGCGGTAAGCCCGGCGGACGCTCTGGTATCATGAGCGATCCGTGTCCAGCACCCCTAACTCCTCGCGCCTTCTGAAGCTGGCGGCGATTGCCGCGGTCTACTGCGCGGTGGTGTACCTGGTCCCGAGACCGGAGACCGTGAAGCCGGAGGGCTGGCGTCTTCTCGGCATTTTCTGCGCCACCATCGCCGGCCTTATTCTTGAACCGGTGCCGCAGGGCGCCCTGGTTCTGGCCGGGGTGACCGCGTCCGCGCTACTGGGCGGTTTGACGCCGGCGCAGGCGCTTTCGGGTTACGCGGACCCGCCGGTGTGGCTGCTGCTCTCGGCTTTCTTCATCTCGCGCGCGCTGATCGATACGGGGCTTGCCCGGCGCATGGCTCTGGTTTTCATACGGCTTTTCGGGCGAAACTCGCTGGGCGTCTCCTATGCGCTTGGGCTCACGGACATGGTGCTCGCCGCGTTCATTCCGTCGAATGGCGCGCGCTCGGGCGGGGTGGTTTTGCCGATTGTGCGGTCGATTTCGGAGCTTTACGGGTCGACGCCCGGCCCCACGGCCAACATCCTGGGGAGGTTTCTCGTGCTTTCGGTGTATCAGAGCGTCTGCATCACCTCCGCGATGTTCTACACGGGGCAGGCGAGCAATCCGCTGGCAGCCGAGATCGGAACGAAGTTTGGCGGCCAGCCGGTCACCTGGACCAGTTGGGCCATCGCCGGCATTGTGCCCGGCCTGGCCTCGCTGCTGCTGGTGCCGCTGGTGATTCAGTGGATTTATCCGCCGACGGTGCGCCAAACGCCGGAGGCGGCCGGGTTTGCCCGTGAAGAGCTGGAGAAGATGGGCCGGCCGGTGTGGGCGGAGAAGGTTGTGGGGCTGGTGTTCGGGTCCGTGTGCCTGGTCTGGCTGACCTATAACTGGCATGGCGTCGATATCACGATCACGGCCCTGACGGGTGTGATCGCGTTGCTCCTGACGGGCGCCCTTTCCTGGGAGCAGATCCGTTCCGAGAAAGCCGGATGGGCGTTATTCATCTGGTACGGCGGCCTGACTCAACTGGGCAAGTCTCTGGCCACGACAGGCATTCCCACCGAGTTTGCCAAAGCGGTGGGGGGACTTCTGGGCGACCTTACCTGGGAGCCGGTGTTCGCCGTAACGCTGCTGGTCTATTATTACGCGCACTATGGTTTCGCCAGCATCACGGCCCACCTTCTGGCCATGTATCCGGCATTTCTGGCGGTGTTGGCGGCCAAGGGTGCGCCAGTTGGTCTGATGGTCTATGCCTTCGCGTGTTTTGCGAATCTGGCGGCCGGCCTGACCAACTACGGCACCACGCCCGCGCCGTTGTTTTTTGGGTTGGAGTACGTGAGCATGCGCACCTGGTGGGTGACCGGAGCCGTCATTTCGGTGATGAACATTCTGATCTGGTCCACACTGGGTTTCGCCTGGTGGCACCTGCTGGGCATCTGGTAGGGCCGTTCCGGTACTTTGCCCCTGGGTACCACCTATCTTTCACGGGGGATTCTTTGTAGACTCTTACGGTGATGCGTCTGATTCGGGCTGCTTTCCTGCTTGTCCCGGCTGTGTTCGCCCAGGACCCGCCGCCGTGCCGGAAGCAGTTCCTGGGGACGTTCTTTCCACGGGAAGCCAATGTGGACAGGGCGGTGCGGCGCCAGGCGGTGCAGGATGGGTCCCTTAAGATCTGCACGGGGGGGCCTCTGCGGTACCGTTGGCGCAGCCTGGCGGTGACTTTTCAACAACTTGTGCGCGAGGCGGCGCTCACGCAGCCGCCAGAGCCAGAGCTCCAAGAACCCCAGCTCTCCCGCCCAGCTTCGGAGCCGACAGGCGAGCGCAAGGAACGTATCCCTTCAGAAGTTGACGCACCTCCCGCCGAACAGCGCTGAGAAGTCCGCGGCGTTTCATCACTCCGCCACCCAGAATGACGAGCGTGGGCGAGACCGTGCAGACGAAGTTCACCACGCCGCAGGCCAGATAGTAGGCTTCGAGATTCCAGGCGGGATGGCCGTCCGGCAGGTCCTGCACGCGGGGAGCATTCCAGCGTTGTTCCATGGCTTTGCCGCAGGCAAGCCCTTCCAGGCAGTCGCCGTGGGTGGGGCAGGAGCCGCTGAACCGGTCGCCGGGGTGGCGGGGCACGCGGATGTGGCCCATTTCCGGGTGCACCAGCCCATGGAGCAGCCGGCCGTTGGCCATTCCGCCGCCTCCGATGCCCGTTCCGACGGTCAAGTAGAGGAAATCCGGCGTGTCCTGCGCGGCGCCCCACCGGTGTTCGCCCATGGCGGCGGCGTTGACGTCGGTGTCGAGAACGGCCGGAACGCCTGTGAGCCGTTCCACTGTTTCGCGGAACTTAAATCCACGCCACCCCAGTTTCGGCGTATATCTGGTGATGACACCTTGCGCCGGGTCCACGGGACCGAACGAACCAATGCCGACACCCTTCAGGCGGTGGCCGCAAAAGAACTCCCCAACCCTTTGCATGGTTTCGGCCGGCGTGGTGGTGGGAATCTCCGTCTCGTCCCGCAGGGCGCCGGGCCCGGTGCCTACCGCGCAGATGAACTTGGTTCCACCGGCCTCAATGCCGCCATACAGTGCCATTATTCCAGTTAACACCAGTTCCAGCCGCCGCAACACGATTTCCAAAATCGTGCTACCTTTGAGGATCCAATAGCCATGCACATTCCGGATGGATTCTTGTCACCGCCGGTGTGGGCGGCGCTTGATGTGGTGAGCGTGCCCGCGGTGGGCTTCATGGCCCGCCGGGCGCAGCGGACAGCCGCTGACCGGGCGCCGCTGCTGGGCGTGATGGGGGCGTTTGTCTTTGCCGCCCAGATGATCAACTTTCCGGTGGGGTTGGGCACCAGCGGTCACCTGGTGGGTGGAGCGCTGCTGGCCTGCACGTTGGGTCCGGCGGCGGCTTCCATGGTGATGACCGCGATTCTGGTGGTGCAGGCGCTGGTGTTCCAGGACGGCGGCGTGCTGGCTTTGGGCGCCAATGTGCTCAATATGGCGCTGATCGGCGTGATGGCCGGGTATCTGCCGTATCGGTACTGGGCGAATACTCCGCTTCGCAGGGCCGGCGTGTTCCTGGGCGGATTCCTATCCGTTCTTGTGGGGGCGAGTCTGGCGATGGCGCAGTTGGCGGCGTCGGGAGTTTCGTTCACGGGGCCGGTGCTGGCGGTGTCAGCGGGTCTGTTTGTGGTTACTGCCGTGCTAGAGGGGCTTATCACCCTGGCGGTGTTTGAAGCCGTGGAGCGGCTGAATCCTGGTTGGGTGAATACTCCGGCCGGGGCCGGAAGCAGGGCCACGGGATTGTTGGCGGCGGCCGCCGTGCTGCTGGCGGCGGTGGGTGTGCTGGTTGCCTCCGGGTCGCCGGACGGGCTGGAGAATCTGGCGGAACAGTCGGGTATCGCCAGCCGCGCGGTGACTTTGTTCACCACTCCACTGACCGATTATGAATGGAAGGCGGCGGGTGGCGAATGGCTGTCGAAGGCGGGCGCGGGCCTGGCCGGCCTGGCTGTGATCTATGTGCTGTGCTCGATGATGGGCCGGCTGATCGGCCGGCCAAGGAACAGCTAAGCGATGCAGTACGCCGTTGTCGATGAGTGGAGCCGGGGTGGAAGCTGGCTTCACCGGCGTGACGCGCGCGCGAAGCTTGGGGTTCTGGTGTTGTTTCTGCTGGCGGTGTCCGTGAGTCCTGCCCAGGCTGGATGGCGGGTGGGCGCGTTCGGAGTCTTCCCTCTTACCGCCTTATTGGCTGCCCGGCTTCCAGTGGCTGGAGTCCTCTGGCGGGCCGCGGCGATCCTGGCGTTTACCGTTCCGTTTGCCGTGGGTGTCTGGATTGCGGGTGAACCGGACCGGGCGTTGTTACTTCTGCTTAAGAGTTATGTTTCCGCTCTGGCGTGCCTGGTGACGGTGGGAGTTACGCCGTGGACCCGACTGGTTCAGGCATTCCGGAAACTGGGGATGCCCCCTATTCTGACTCAGGTGATGGAATTGCTTTACCGTTATCTTTTTCTGTTGGCCGGCCAGGCGGCTGGAGCGCGGACCGCGGCGCTCTGCCGGGGATTCGCTGGAGTCCCGCGGTTTCAACAGTTTAGGGTGGCCGCCGGTGTGGTGGCTGTGTTGTTTGGGCGATCGCTGGAACGGGCGGGGCGCGTGGAACGGGGGATGGCGGCGCGCGGGTTCCGGGGTGAGTTTCTTTACGCCGGGGCTGTTTTGTGGGTTTGGCAGGATACCGTACTGGTGTGTTTTTCGATGACTGGCGTGATTGCCGCGTGGTGGGTGTTGCGGTAGGTGGGGATGGCGGAACCAATCATTGTCGCGCGCGGCGTTCGTTTCACGTATCCGGACGGGACTGGTGCACTCACGGGAGTTGACTTTACGCTGCATGCGGGGGAGGCTGTTGCCGTGATTGGGGGTAACGGCAGCGGGAAGACCACCTTTGTTGAGACGCTGGTCGGGATCCACATCCCCGAAGGAGAGTTGATGGTTGCGGGCATTCCGGTGCGGCCGGAACGTCTGGCGGAAGTGCGGCGCCGTGCGGGTCTGGTGATGCAAGATGCTGATTCCCAGCTATTTATGGGCACTGTGCTGGATGATGTCACATTTGGCCCTTTGGCTGCGGGTCTGAGCGAGAAGGAGGCTTTGGCACGGGCAAGGCATGCCCTGGAGCAGGTGGGGATGGCCGCTGCCGAGGCCAAGGCGCCTTTCCACCTGTCGGCTGGTGAAAAGAGAAGAGTTGCGATCGCCGGAGTGCTGGCCACGGAACCAGACCTACTGGTACTGGATGAGCCGACAACCTATCTGGATCCGCCGGGCCAAAGGGAGTTGGCGGCGCTGTTGACGGCACTGCCGCAGGCTAAGCTGATTGTTACGCACGATATGAGATTTGCCCGGGCGGTCTGCACACGCGGAGTGTTTTTCTCAGGAGGGCGCATTGTTGGAGACACAACGATTGAGGAGATCGTGCGGCGGTTCGGTTGGGAAATGTAGTGGCCGAAGCCGAACAATAGATGAATACACTACACCCCGGGGGGCCTGGGAAGACTGATATCCCATGCTCCACACGGGGCCGCGAGTTTGCGATCAGCGATTGATCTAAAAGGACTTAGCTCTGGGCCTGGCCGCTCTTCTTGGCGGCGCGATAGGCAGCCCAGCGGCGCTTTTGCGCGGCGGCAATCCGCTTGCGGGCATCGGGGCTGAGAAGTCTCTTGGCGGTCTTTTCGCCGGCCGGAATCGAGATTGAGGCTGGGGCGGCGCCGGCGCGTCCTAGCAGACTTTGCACGTGGCGAATCTGTTCATCCAAACGTTTGCGCTGGAGTTCGAGTCCTTCCAGTGCGGCCTGCAAGAGCGTGGGGTCAACATTTCCAACTCGGGGCATTCGTAGTAACTCCTTCTTGTAATTTATCTGCTTTTTTCCGATGATTCAACTAGTTTCCAGTTCTTCATCGGCTCATTGTACTATCCGTGATAGCCGTAACCAGCGCTGTCTGGCTTGGCCTGTTCCCGTGCCTGAACCAAACTGCCCGATCACTAAGCGCGTGTTGACAATCATCGCACATTTCAAACCGAAAATGTTGCCGTGGTTCCAACGCGCTTAAAACTGGTTCGTGCGGGGGGGGGGGCGGGTCATAACCCCGGATCCATGCCCGCGGTGAGAATTGCGGTTACCGGACCGGTGTTTTCGAGGATCACAGACATTATTTCCTGGAAGGCACCGGTGGCTACTTGCACCGGGTGAGTGCGGCATCGTTCGACAAATAGCTCGTACAACTGCCGTGCTATTTCAGGGGGTGCGGCGGGATCAAAGCTCAGCCTGTTTCCGTCAGGCCGGCCGCACACGGTGAACTGGGGAATGACGAGGATGCCGCCCCCGATGTCCAATGCGCTCAATTTCATGCGGCCGTCCTGTTGAAACACACGGAGCCGCACCACCTTGTCCGCCAACTGGATGGCTTCCCGCGCGGTGTCGGTTTTCATGACACCAAGCAAGACGGCGAGACCTTCTCCAATTGCTCCGGTCTGGCGGCCATTCACCTCCACACGGGCGTGCCTCACACGTTGAACCACGGCTCTCACGGGAGGCTCCCTAACACAGGGGAAGACCCGGCTGCATCTAGTGTGTTCACCGGATAGTGTGCGGAACGAGATTGTCTCATACTTGAGGCGTCATGAACTATAAGCCGGGATTTCCATTTTGGGTCTCCCGGACCCCAACAGTCTACACCAACGCCTCACTCCCGTGCCGGATTTGATCAGAATCCCCTTTCCGAGGGCGGGCCAGTGCCTGCGGATGGCTTCTTTCGACC
>VFZY01000077.1 GCA_016870915.1 Acidobacteriota bacterium
CCCAAGCCTTTGCCCCTGCCATCGGAGGTTTGGATCAACAAGCCGGTCGACACCAGCCCAACAGACAGAGAGGAACGTCAGTAAATTCCCATGCCGGGTGTCTCAAAGTTGTTGACACGCGCCGCGCAGCCTCACAGCTTGCCGCCCAGGAAACCACGGGGTCCATCGTCGGCATCATCCGGGACTCGTCCGGATCAGTAATCAGCGGGGCGCAGGTTGCCGCTACCCGCACCGATACGGGCATCGAGTCCCGCACAACATCGGATGACCAGGGCAACTATCAGTTCCTCCTCATGCGCGCGGGCCAGTACCGGATCACGGTGGAAGCGCCGGGGTTCCAGAAGCTTGTCCGCGACAACGTCACCGTCAACACCACGGAACGTGTGCGCATTGACTCAACACTCACCGTTGGTCAACTAACCGAAACCGTCTCGGTCACTGCCGAAACGCCGCTGCTGCAGAGCGAAAAGGCAACCGTGGGCCAGGTGGTGGAACAGCGGACCATCCAATCCATTCCGCTGGCCACTCGCAACTTCACCCAGATTCTCGGCACCTCCGCCGGCGTCATCGGTGCCGTGTTCAATGCCGACAATCCGGGAACCGGCTCCGATAGCGTCTCCGTCAATGGCGCCCGCCGCGGTTCAAACAACCTGCTGGTCGACGGCGTTCCCACCACAAACCCCCTGAACAACGCGCCCGATGGCGATGGGACTCCGTCCATTGAGTTCCTCAGCGAATTCAAGGTTCTCACCAGCCTCTATAGCGCCGAGTATGGGCGCAATCTCGGCTCCGTCATCAACGTCACCACACGGTCCGGCTCCAATGGCCTGCACGGTTCGCTCTACGAATTCCTGCGCAACACCGCATTTAACGCGCGCCCATTCTTCAACCCCCGGCGCGGCCAGAACAACCAGAACCAGTTCGGGGCCAACGTCAGCGGCAAGATCATCCGGGACAGAACCTTCTTTTTCGGCGGCTGGGAAAGTTCCCGCCAGTTGAACGCCAATTCCGGCGCGGCCGCCATTCAGCGTGTTGTTCCCAACGTCAATCAACGGGCCGGCAACTTTGGCGCCAAGCGCATCAATGATCCGTCCACCGGACAGCCCTTCCCCGCCAACACCATTCCCGCTTCCCGCATCAACGCAATTTCGAAGAGCATCCAGGATCAGTTCATCCCCTCCCCGAACTTCGTGTCCGGCGGCGCCGTGAACTTCTTCGCCGCGCAATCCATTGCAACGGATATCGATCAGTACACCGTCCGCATTGACCACCGGCTGAGCGACAAGGCGCAGATCTTCGGCCGCTGGTTTGAAAGCTATCAGAAGGACCTGAGCCCCTTCGGCGCCGGCCTGCCCGGCTTCGGCCAATCCGCCAACCGCGAAAAACACTCGGGCTCGGCCACCTACAATCACATCTTCTCCGGCGCCCACGTTCTCGAAGCCCGGTTCGGCGTCGACTACACGGATCAGTTCATCGCGTTCCAGAACAATACGGATCCCACTTCGGTGGGCCTCCGTCCCCTGGCCGTCACCCTGAAGCAGGGCATGCCGCGCATCAACATCACCAACTACACGGATTTCGGCAACACAAACAACTGGACCGACCTGATCGACCGCTACACCAGCGGCGTCACCATGACCTGGGTGAAGAGCCGGCACAACATCCGCTACGGCGGCGAGAACATGTTGTCCATCATGAACCCGCAGAACGCGCAGGAATCGCGCGGACTGTGGCGCTACGACGCCTCCGCCACCGGCGACGAGTACGCCGACTTTCTGTTGAGCCAGCCCCGGCTGAAGACCTTCGCCGCGGGCCCCGGGCAGATGACCATGAAGGAGTCCACCTGGGCCCTGTTCATCAACGACGACTTCAAGCTTTCGCAGAACCTCACCGTCAACGCCGGCATCCGCTATGAGGCGCATCAACACCCGGCCGGCACCGATATCGATTTCGTCAGCTTCTACCCTCAGAACTACCGCGGCGTGGGCTCGTTGGAGTCCTCTGGCATGGTGCAGGCCCGGAAGAACGGCATCACGCCGACGACCATCCAGGGTGACTGGAACAACTTCGCGCCCCGGTTGGGCTTGGCCTGGCGGCCTCGCGACAACTGGGTGATCCGCGCGGGCGCGGGGCTCTTCTTCGATCAGCGCACGGGACAAACGGCACAGGCGTTCTTCGGAAATCCGCCGGTGTTCACCCGCGTGACAGAGGACTGCCGCGTCGCCGGAGCCCGTTGCAATCTCACTACGCCCGACAACTGGACCTTCGTCGATCCCGGCCACAGCGCCACCAGAATCCCGTTCCCCACCCGTACCACCGATGCCTTCGTGATCCAGGCCATTGAGGCCAACACCAAGACCGATAACGCCTGGCAGTGGAACACCAGCATTCAACGCCAGTTCAAGGGAAATCTCCTGATCGAAACAGCCTATGTGGCGACGAAGGGAACACACCTCATCGCGCGGCGCGACATCAACCCGCTGGTGCCGCAGGCAAACGGCGTGCTCCAGCGCCGCTTCCCGGGCTTCGGCGCAATCTTCGCCACCGGACAGAACGGAAGCTCCTCATTCCACTCCTTCCAGCTCACGGCGCGCAAGCGCGTCGGCACAGCCAACATCCAGGCAGCCTATACCCTCGGCAAGACCATCGGGAACGGCGACGAAGGGGCACGGTTCCAGACCAATCTGTTCCGCACGCCCTGGAACGACTTCTCTCGCGCCCGCGGCCCGGCCAACTTCGATCGCCGCCACCGTCTGGCCCTCACCTTCGTTCAGGATCTTCCGAACAAGTTCGCCAGCGGCCCCGGCAAGTGGATGTTCAACAACTGGTCCGTCAACGGATTCCTGGTAATGCAGGGCGGAACCCCCATCACCGTCATCAACAACGAAAGCGGCCTCGATCTGGGCGGCATCGCCACCGATGTCGCCGGCGCCTTCTTCTCCGACGTTGTGGCCGGCGCTCCGCTCACCTACACCTCCGGCTCGCTGAAGAGCAATCTCCGGTCCTACATCAACACCTCTGCCTGGAGCCGCGCCCCCCGCAGCCGCTACGGCAACTCGGGCCGCGGCATGTTCTACGGACCCGGCCAATCGAATCTGGACTTCTCGCTGTTTAAGGACTTCCGTTTCCGCGAGCGGCTGAACACCCAGTTCCGCACCGAGTTTTTCAATCTGTTGAACGCGCCCAACTTCGGAAACCCCGCGGCCTCAATGAACGCGGCAAACTTCGGCCAGATCAACTCCACAACGGTCAACGCGCGGCTCGTTCAGTTCGCCCTCAAGGTGTCGTTCTAGGCCAGTGTGCCCGGCTTCGCGCCACTCCTGCTGCTAGCCCTGACGGTACAGACGCCTCAGGGCATGGGCAGCGGCACGCGAGCCTCCGCCAGACCGTCGCCCCGCCTGAAAGGCGTCCCGCTTCCGGCGTTGTCGTTTCGCGACGTTGCCGCCGCGTGGGGAATCACCGCCCCGAATCTGTATGGGGGCGAAAAAACCAAGAAGTTCATCATGGAGATGACCGGCAATGGCGTGGCGCTCATCGACTACGACAAGGATGGCAACCTGGATGTCGTTCTGTTGAACGGCGCCCGGATCGATGGCGCCTCCCGCCCCAGCGTGGTCTACCGGAACCTCGGCTCAGGCCGATTCTCGGACCAAACCATTGCCAGCGGCCTGGCAACCACCGGCTGGGTGCAGGGGGCATGCGCCGGCGACCTCGACAACGACGGGTTCACCGACCTCATCGTCACCCGCTACGGCTCCCTTCAGGTCTGGAAAAACGAGCGTGGGCGCTTCCGCAACGCCTCCGCCCTCTCCGGCCTTCCGCAAACCGGCGAGGACTTCTTTACGGGCTGCACCCTCACCGACTACGACCGCGACGGCCGTCTTGACCTGTTCGTCACAACCTACGTCGCGTTCTCACTCAAAGCCGTGCGCCAGGCAGCCACCCCGCCAAAGTGTAGCTGGCTTGGCCTCGATGTCTTTTGCGGACCACGCGGTGCCGCGAGCGGCCGCGGCTTCCTCTTCCGCAATGAAGGCAACGGCCGGTTCCGCGACTTGTCTGACAGTGCCGGCATCCGCGTCCCAGGCACGCACTACGGGCTGGGCACGGTGGCGTCGGACTTCGACGATGACGGCTGGCCCGACATCTATGTGGCCTGCGATTCGACGCCCAGCCTGCTGTTCCACAACCAACGCAACGGCACGTTTCGCGAGTCCGCCGTCGCCGCCGGCGTCGCCTATGGCGAAAACGGTGAGGAGCAAGGGGGCATGGGCGTCGCTGTCTTCGATGCCGGCAACACCGGCCGGCCCGACATCGTTCGCACCAACTTCATCGACGAAACCACGGCGCTCTACCGCAATCAGGGTGAACTCTTCTTCATCGACGAAACCGTGGCTGGCGGGCTGGCTCTCAACACCAGGAACGTGAGCTGGGGCATCCAGGCGGTGGACTTCGATCAGGACGGGCGCCGCGACCTGGCCATCGCCAGTGGCCACATCTACCCGGAACTCGGCGGCGCCTATCCCCAACCCCGAACCATCTACTGGAACGCCGGCAACGGCGTGTTCGCAGACGTCTCGGCCGGAGAGGCCATCCTGCGGCCCCGTGTTTCGCGTGGTATGGCGGCCGGAGATCTGGATGGCGACGGCGCGCCGGAACTCGTCATTGGCAATCAGAACGACGTGCCCGTTGTGCTGAAAAACGAGACCCCGCGCCGGGGCCACTGGATTCTTCTGCTCCTGGAAGGCACACGGTCCAACCGCTCGGCCATCGGAGCCAAAGTCACCGTCAACGGCCGCCAGACCGCGGAGGTGCAAAGCGGCGGCAGTTACCTCTCCCAGTCAGACCTGCGGCTGCACTTCGGGCTGGGCTCAAGCACAACCATTGATACCATCGAGATTCGCTGGCCCTCGGGCACCGTGCAAAAACTCACCGGCGTGGCGGCGGACCGGATGTTGACGGTCACGGAACCGGAACGCTGATCCGCGGCTCGGCTCAAACGCGGTCAGCCAAGAACAATCCGGCCCACATCCCCAATGTCGTCCACCAGCCAGTCCGGCGGCTCCTCCTTGAGACTCTCCGGTTGAAAACCGACCGTCACGCCGCACGCCTTGATCCCCGCGTTGCGCGCCGTGCGGATATCCACCGCGCTATCGCCCACCATCAGCGCCCGCGCGCGGTCCAGTCCGGTTTCGGCCAGCAGTGTCTCCACACCCACCGGATGCGGCTTCTTCTGCTCAAAGCTGTTGCCGCCATAGACACGGAAGAAGTGTTGCCCCAAACCCAGCCCGTCGATAATCACTCCGCTGATCCGAACTGGCTTGTTCGTCAGCACGGCCATACGCCGCCCCGCGCCGCGCAAAACATCGAGCAGGTCGCGCACCCCCGGGTACAACACCGTGTAGTCCAGGCAGTGCTGATTGTAGTAACCGATGAAGTACTCAAGCGCCCGCGCCACGGCTTCCTCCGAAGCACCGGGCCCCAGCGCGCGCCGGATCAGCAACGGGGCGCCGTTGCCCACATACGAGTACACGGTCTCATGCGGCAGCGGACCCATCTCCATGTACGCCCGCGTGGCATTCACGGCCTCCGCAAGATCCTGTTTGGAATCGATCAGCGTGCCGTCCAGATCGAAGATCACCAGATCCATCAGACCGCCGCGCCCACCGTTTTCCGCCAGATCGATTTCACCGCTTCATAGTTGCGCTCGAAGTCTTCCTTCAACTCACGCGGCGTCAGCCAAGCCAGCACACGCGCGGCGTCGATCACATAGGGAGCCACCCGCGATTCGCTCACGCTCTGGTTCGTCCCGCCGGGCTTGAACGCCACCAGCACAAGAATGATCGCCATCGCCGCCAGCGTCGCGCGCACAAAGCCAAACACCGCACCAAGCAAGCGATCGAGCCAGCCGAGTCCCGCTTTCTTGAAAAAATATGCGGAAAGCTTTCCGATCACCGCGCCCGCCAGAACGAACAACACCCAGATGATCACGAACCCCGCTACATTCGCCACCGCATCCGATTTCAGATACGGCTTCACCACGCCGCCCATCGAGGAGTAGAACCAGAACCCGCACAGGATTCCGAACACCGTCGCCGACAGCCCAATCGCGATCCGTACAAAACCCTTCATCGCACCCAGGCCCATCGAGAGGGCGAAAATCGCGATCAGAACGATGTCCAGCCAGTTCACAGATCGCGTCCCGTCAACACCCGGTACGCCTCGCGGTACTTCTCACTGGTCCGCCGCTGCACCTCTTCGGGAAGCGCCGGCGCCGGCGGCTGCTTGTTCCAGCCGCTGGCCTCCAGGTGATCGCGGACGTACTGCTTGTCGTAGGACTGTTGCGGTCCACCCGGCTGATACGAAGCCCGCGGCCAGAAACGCGATGAATCGGGCGTCAGCACCTCATCGGCCAGAGTCAGCACGCCGTCCACGAAACCAAACTCGAACTTGGTGTCCGCCAGGATGATGCCGCAGCGCTCCGCGTGTTCAGAGGCCCGGGCATAGATCCCCAGCGTCAGATCGCGCAGCCGTGCCGCCAGATCGCTTCCCACACTCGCCACCACCTGCGCAAAGGGAATGTTCTCATCGTGCCCGCTCTGCGCCTTCGTCGCGGGGGTGAAAATCGGTTCAGGCAGCCGGCTGCTTTCAAGCAGCCCCGCCGGCAAAGCGATCCCGCAGATGGCCCCCGTCGCCTTGTAATCCTTCCAACCCGACCCCGACACATACCCGCGCGCCACGCATTCCACGTCCACCATCTTCGCCCGGCGCACCAGCATGGACCGCCCTTCCAGTTGATCCCGAAACGCCCGCAGCCCCACCGGATACTCATCCACGGACGAGGCCACCACATGGTTCGGCACCAGGCCCTTCAGGTAGTCGAACCAGAACAGCGAGATCTGCGTCAGCACCCGTCCCTTGCCGGGAATGCCCGAGCCCAGGATGTAGTCGAACGCCGAGATCCGGTCACTCGCCACAATCAACAGGTGCCCGGCGTCCACTTCGTAGATATCGCGCACCTTGCCCCGCGAATGCAGCGTCCAGCCAGGCAGGCTCGTCTCAATCAGGATCATCAGCTCTTCAGCACCCGGTCCCAGGTCAGCTCACGCCCGCCGTAAATCGCATCCTTCGCCATCACCGCCGTCAGAGTGCTCTCGGCCGCCGCCGGCGCGAAGTTCTCGATCTTGCCCGTGCGCGCCCCATCCACGAACTCGTTCACCGCGTCCAGCGTGATGTCGTACTTCGTCTCCGTCGTTTCGGGCGCCTTGCCTGGCCTGAACACCGTGAAGCCGCGCCGCGACGTGGTCACCGTTCCGTTCTCGCAAATGAATGTCTCAGAAACGTCCGAATAGCCCACCGGCCCCCCGAACTGATTCGCTGAATAGCTGAACACCAGCCCGTCGGCGAACTGGAAACTCACCGAAAGGTTGTCCAGAATGTCGCCGATATCGCGCCGGATCTGACGGCTTCCATAACCCGAACACTTCACCGGGTGGTTGCCCACAAACCAGTTCACCACGTCGATGTTGTGGCAATCCTGCTCAATGATGATGTCGCCGGACATGTCGCGGTAGAAGAACCAGTTGCGGATCTTTTCTTCCGCCGCTGCGTGCCCCTTGCGCACCGGCGGTCCCCCGCCCAGCCACGCCGCGCGCACCATCTTGATCTGTCCAAGCGCGCCGCTCTTCACCAGTTCATGCGCTTTCCGGTAATCCTTGCCGTAGCGCTGCTGGAAGTCCACGCTGATGCGCTTGGCGGGGTCCGCCTGTTTGGCCGCGCGCATCACGCGCAGACAGCCCTTGGCGTCCACACCCACCGGCTTCTCCATGAAGATGTGCTTGCGAGCCTTCACCGCCAGTTCGAAGTGCTCCGGATGCAGCACCGCCGGCGTCGCGATGTAGACGGCGTCGATGTCCGAAGCCAGAATCTCCTGAATCGCCTTGTACCGCTTGGCGCCCGAAAACTGCTTCTGGGCCACGTCCAGACGGTCTTCGTAGATGTCGCAGATGCCCGTGAACTTCGCGTACTCGTTCTTCGCGAAGAGCCCGCTCACATAGGTGCCCCGGCCGCCGCATCCCACCAGGCCGATGGTCAGGGCCGAATTCGCCTGTGTGCCCCGCACCGTCTCCGGCCGCAAAATGCTCGCCGCCGCGGCCACGCCCGTCGACGTCTTCAGAAATGACCGCCGCTCAGAAATATGGTTCTCCAAAGCCCTCTCCTTGAGCCTTTATTATACTGTTCATTCCGGGTGAAACTCTCCATCCTCATCCCTGTCTACAACGAGCGCGCCGTCGTCGAACGCAGCCTCAGCCAGGTTCTCGGCGCACCGCTTCCGGAGAACATGCGGCGCGAACTCGTCATCGTCGATGACTGCTCCACCGACGGCACCTCCGCCATCCTCGAACGCTTCGCCGCGCGCCACCCGGAGATCGTTCTTGTCCGCCACACCGTCAATCAGGGCAAAGGCGCCGCCGTCCGCACCGCCATCGCGCACGCCCAAAGCGACTTCTGCCTCATTCAGGACGCCGACCTCGAATACGACCCCTCCGAATACCCTACCCTGCTCCGCCCCCTGCTCGATGGCCGCGCCGATGCCGTCTTCGGCTCCCGCTACCTCGCCAGCCCCCAGCGCCGCGTGCTGCCCTACTGGCACACCAACATCAACCGCGTGCTCACCACACTCTCCAACATCTTCTCCAACCTCCACGTCACCGACATGGAGACCTGCTACAAGGTCTTCCGCACGGACCTTCTCAAGAGCATTCCCATCCGCTCCAACCGCTTCGGCATCGAGCCTGAGCTCACCATGAAATGCGCCAAGCGGAAGCTGCGCATCTACGAAGTGCCCATCAGCTACCATGGCCGCACCTATGAGGAAGGCAAGAAGATCGGCTGGCGCGATGGCCTGAAGGCGCTCGGCGTCATCCTGAAGTTCTGGCTCATCGATGACCTCTACGCCCAACCCTACGGCCGCGCGTATCTCAACAACCTCTCCGGTACCCCGCAATATCTCAACTGGATCACCCGGCTCCTCCGCCCGCACCTGGGCGACCGTGTCATCGAAGTCGGCGCCGGCATCGGCAACATCGCCGGCCGCCTCATGGCCAAACGCCTCCACTACCTGGTCTGCGAACGCGACCCCCTTTACCTCCACGCCCTTCGCAACCGGTTCCTCCGCACACCCAACGTCCAGGTTCTACCGCTCGACCCCGCCGTGCCCATGGACTACGCCCAGGCCGGCGCCGGCTTCGACACCGCGGTCTGCCTCAATGTTCTTGAGTACCTGGAGAGGCCGGAGGAAACCCTGCACTGCCTCCATCAGGTGCTGGCCCAGGGCGGCAACCTCATCGTCCTCGCCCCGAACGGACCCGGCCTCCACGGCTCCCTCGACCGAACGCTCGGCCACCATCAGCGCTTCGACTCCGCGCGCCTCCGCCGCCTGCTCGAAGGGACCGGCTTCGCCGTCGAGACGGTTTTCACCATCAACAAAATCGGCCGCCCCGTCTGGTGGCTGCACTCCAAACTCCTGGGCGCGAGCCAACTGACCAAACTCAGCCTCAAGGTATTCGACAAAACCGTCTGGCTCTGGCGCCGCCTGGACACCGTGCTTCCCTGGGAAGGGCTCTCCCTGGTCGCCATCGCCCGCCGCGCGTAGCATTTTCCTGCGCGGTCAACACCCGGCCGGCGGCATCAGCGCTGTCTTCCTCGGCTCGGAACAGGGACTGCGGCGTCAGGAGAGTACAATACCTGAGTGAACCCGTCCCGCCGCCAACTCTTCAGCACTCTCGCTGCTCTGGCCGCCAGCCCCGCACGCGCCGCCCGGCGCCCGCCCAATATCATCTGGTTCATGTATGACGACCTCGGCTCGGCCGGCCTCGGCTGCTTCGGCCAGCAGAAGATCCGCACACCGCACTCAGACCGCCTGGCCCGCGAAGGCACCCGCCTCACAGCCTGCTATGCCGGCGGCAGCGTCTGCGCCCCATCGCGCAGCGTCCTCATGACCGGCCTGCACCTGGGCCACACACCCGTGCGCGCCAACGCCCAGACCATCCCTCTGCGCGATGAAGACTTCACCGTCGCCGAACTTCTCAAGCGTGCCGGCTACGCCACCGGCCACTTCGGCAAGTGGGGCCTGGGCGATGCCGGGTCCACGGGCGCGGCCACCCGCCAGGGCTTCGACGAATTCTTCGGTTACCTTCACCAGACCCAGGCGCACAACTACTGGCCGGAATACCTGCGCGACGGCGAAGCCAGGTTCCCGCTCCCCGCCAACGTGGGCCGCAGGAAGGGAACCTACAGCGCCCCGCTCATCGCCGAACGCATGGAGCGCTTCATCGAAAAGAACGCCGCGCGCCCCTTCTTCCTCTACGCCTCACCCACGCTGCCTCACGCCCTCTTCCACCCCCCGGACAACAAGCCCTACGACAACCAGCCCTGGACCAAACGCCAGCGCGACTACGCCTCCATGGTCACCGATGCCGACGCTCAGTTGGGCCGCCTGTTGGCCCTGCTCGACAAACACGGCATCGCGGACAACACCGTGGTCTTCTGCACCAGCGACAACGGCGGCCCGGAAGGCCCGGAAGGGCCGTTCTTTGAAACCAACGGCGGCCTCCGCGGCTACAAAGGCTCTCTCTGGGAAGGGGGATTGCGCGTACCCATGGTCGTCCGCTGGCCCGGCCGCGTCCCCGCCGGCCGCACCGATGCCACACCCTGCTACTTCGCTGACTTCCTGCCCACAGCCGCGGCCATCGCGGGCGTCAAAGCCCCCGCGGTCGATGGCGTTTCCCTCATGCCCGCCATCACCGGCCGCGGCCGCGTCAAACCGCGCACGCTCTATTGGGAACAGTCGCGGTGGGATAGCAAGACCGGTTTGCTGCGGGAAGAGACTCTCGCCCAGGCGGTCCGCCAGGACCGCTGGAAGGCCATTCGCTCCAAACCGGGAGCACCCCTCGCCCTCTACGACCTCGCAGCCGACCCCCACGAAGATAACGATGTGGCCGCCGCGAACCCCAAAGCCATCACGGCACTCGAACGCTACCTGGCCTCGGCCCGCGTACCCCCAAGGCCGCACAACAATGGCAACCCCGAATGGGTGGGCCGCAAGGACATCCCGCCGTCGGACTAACTTGCCATGCGCCCGGCGCTCAGGCTCTGTTCCGGCTCAGCACCGGCCGCAGCACCAGGTTCACCAGCACCATCAGCGCCGAACAGGCCGGCAGCAGCAACAGAGCGTTCTTCAGGTTCGATGAGTCAGCGCCTGAAACCGCGCCGATGATCGGCGAACTCGCCGCCAGCCCGATCCACCCGAACGTGATCACAATGCCCATCGCTGTTGCCGTAGCCCGCGTAAACGTATCGCCCACCATCGCCAGCGTGGTAGGAAACACCGGCGCCATCGCCATGCCGCCCAAAAACACCGCCGCGGCGGCCACCGTGGGATCCCCGCTCTGCAGCATCCCGTACGTCGTCACAGTCATTAGCACGGCCGCCCACAGGGTCACCGTGGGCGCTGCCACCTTCGTCAGGATCCTCGACACCACCACGCGGCCAATCAACAGGCCGAACGCAAAGCCCCAGCCCAGAATGTTCTTGGCCGCCGACTCAGCCATCCCCAGCGTGATCAGATACTTCACCAGCCAATTCCAGACACCCACCTCGCAGGCCACATAGAGGCACAGAAACGCCGAAAGCAGCCACAGCGCCGGGTTGCCCAACAAGGACCCCACTTCCGACATCTTGAACCCGCGCTCACCCGTCGGCCCCGGCACCGCCGTCGTGAAATGCACAATCAGCGTCACCGCCGTCAGAGCCGCCGTCAGGTAGCACAGCTTCACCGCGTCGTTGTCCAGCAGGTTGCTCGAAATGAGCGGCGTCGCCATGCCGCCCAGACCAAAGAACAGGTTGAGGAAGTTCAACACAGACCCGCGGCGCGACGCATCAATGTCGCTCACCAGCATGTTGGCCGCCGTTACCAGCGTGCCCCCGCCCAGCCCCAGCACGAACATCAGCAGCCGGATCTTGTCATAATCGCCGCCCGAATTCGGCAGCCCGAACAGCGCCAGCGCGATCAGGAGCAGCGCCAGCAGCAAAGCAATCTTCTTGCCCTTGTTGTCCACCAGTGGACCCGCCGCCAGCGACGCCAGAATCAAGCCCAACGCCTGCGACAACGCCACCGATCCGTTCTGTTCACCGGAAAGGTTGAACGACGGCAGCAGCGTGCCCAGCATCGCCGCCACCACTCCGTAGACAAAAATCGCGAGCACCGCCGCGATAATCAGTTGAGTCGACTTGCCTTGTGCCATGGAACAGGCAAGTGTACCACGGCCCGCCGTTACTCGGTAAGGAACGCCGTCGTCTTGATCCCCGACACGTCAAACCGCTTCCGGCACCGCATGTTCGAACACATCGCCTTGTCGTCCAGCAGCACCATGTAGCTCTGCGACTTCGCGAAGATCGCCCGCGCCCGCTCGTCCGCCCCCCGCGGCAACTGTGGTTTCTTCTTCCTCACAAGCCAGTTCAGCTCATAGCTCGCCTGCGTCCGGCAATAAGGACAATTCAACTGAATCGGCCGCGTCGTCCTCGTCTCGTTGTAAAACTGCCGTTCATCCATTACCGGCCCACCTCCTGTGCACAGGCCGCGAAACTCGCGTCCAGGGCGAGCGCGAACTGATCCACATCCGCCTTCGAAACGTTCATCGGCGGCGCGAACCGCAGCACGTTCCCCGCCATCCCGCCCTTGCCCATCAATAATCCCTCCCGCCGGGCCGCATCCATCACCCGCGCCGCTTCCGCCGTCGCCGGCTCCTTCGTCTTGCGATCCCGCACCAGTTCCACCGCCTGCAACAGACCCATCCCGCGCACGTCGCCGATCAACGCGTGCCTCTCCTGAAGTTCCAGCAGCCGCATCCGCAAATGCGCGCCCACCTCGGCCGTGTTCACCCGCAGGTTTTGCTCTTCGATGTAGTCAATCACCGCGTGCGCCGCCGTGGTCGAAAGGGGATTCCCGCCAAACGTCGAAAGCGTCAGCCCCTTGATCGAATCGGCCACCTCCGCCCGCGCCACCGTCAGGCCGATCGGCAGCCCGTTCGCCAGCCCCTTCGCCCCGGTGATGATGTCCGGCGTCACGCCCCACTGCTCAATGCCGAACCACTTGCCCCCGGTCCGGCCCCAGCCCGTCTGCACCTCGTCGCTGATGAACACACCGCCATGCCGCCGCACGATCTCAGCCACAATCCCGAAGTACTCCTTCGGCGGCGTGATGTAGCCGCCCACGCCCTGAATCGGCTCCGCGATGAATCCCGCCACCCGGCCGCCCGTCGTGGTCTTGATCAACTCCTCCACATCGCGCGCGCAGCGCACCTCGCAATCCGGATAAGTCAGCCCGAACGGGCACCGGTAACAGTACGCGTTGTGCGCATGCACAATCCCCGGCGCCATGCCGCCCAGCTTCCACGTCGAAATCCCGGTCAACCCCATCGCCATGGCGGACCGCCCGTGATAGGAGTGCCGCAGCGCCACAATGTCGCTCGCCCCCGTGTAACACCGCGCCGCCAGAATCGCCGTCTCGTTCGCCTCCGTCCCGCTGTTCGTGAAAAACGACTTCGTCAACCGCCCGTCCGGCGTCACCTCCGCGATTCTCTTCGCCAGCGCCGCCTGCGGCTCATTCGCGAACAGCGTCGAAACATGCCAAAGCTTGTTCAACTGCTCTTCCACCCGGGCCTTCACCAGTTCATTGCCATGCCCCACCGAAATCGTCACGATGCCGCCCAGGAAATCCAGATACTGCTTCCCATCCGCATCCCAAACATACTGATCCCTGGCGTGCGTCAGCACCAGCGGCTGATCGTAGAGATGAAACACCGCCGGGAACAGGTGCTTCTTGTGCGCCAGAACAATCTCGTCGCGATTCATGATCTGCCTTGAGGATACGGGGTTCGCCCCAAATGGCGCAATCGCCCGCTCTACAATACGGACATGCTCCTCATTCCCGGACGCGCCCAAATGGAGGCCACTCCCGCCATCCTCCAGGCCCTGCTCAACGGTGTCACGGAAGCGCACGCGGCGTGGAAACCCGCCCCCAACCGCTGGTCCGTCAATGAAGTGCTCGGCCACCTCTCACACGTCGAGCAAATCGGCTTTCGCGGCCGCGTGGAACGCATCCTCGCCGAAGAGAACCCCTCGCTCCCCGGCTATGACCCCGATCGTTTCAACGCCGAAGGCGCCTTCACGCGCCCGTCCATGGCCGAAGCCCTTGCCGAATTCGTCAAAGAGCGCACCGCAACTCTGCGCGTTCTCGACACTCTCACCCCGGAAAGTCTGGCCCGCCCCGGCGTCCACGGCGAACTGGGACCCCTTGTGCTGGCCGACCTGCTTCACGAAATTCCCTTCCACGATCTGGGCCACATCCGCCAGCTCGCCGAACTCATTCGCGCCGTGCAGTTCTATCCCAACCTCGGGCCCTGGCAGAAGTATTACCAGGTGCACCCCTAATCGCAGCGCTACTTCTTCGTCTCCGCGGGAGCCGCCTTCGCCGGTTCCGCCGGCTTCAACTCCGTATCCCAACCGCCCACCACGTCCACCTTCGGAAGCGCCGCCTTCAGCTTCTTCACGCCCTCCGGCGTCACCTTCGTCTGCCAGATATACAGCGACTTCAACGCCGCCAGGCCCTTCAGGGAATCCAGCCCCGCGTCCGTCACACCCGTCCCGTAGATGTTCAGATACTCAAGCTTCGCGAGACCCTTAAGGTTCGCTAGGCCCTTGTCCGTGATCTGCGTGCCTTCCAGGTGCAGTTGCGTCAGATCCGTCAATCCCTTCAGGTGAGCCAGCGCCGCGTCCGTGATCCCCGTCCGCGCCAGGTGCACTGAATACACGCCCTTCAGCGCCGCCACAGGAGCCACGTGTTCATCCTTGATCGCCGCGCCCTGCAGATAGAAGCTCACTTCCTTCCGCTCATCGTTCTGCGCGATGCTCCGCACGCTCGCACCCGTCTTCTCAATGGCCGCCACGGCCTTCGATTCGGCGTCGCCACCCGCGGGCTTTGCCCCGGCAGCGGGCTTGGCCGCCCCCGCCGCCGGTTTTGCCGGTGCGGCGGCGGGCTTTGCGGGCGCCGCGCCCTTCTTCTGAGCGGCCGTGGCCTGTGGAAGCAGTGAATTGAATAGAGATCGCATGTTCGAAGTCTCCGAAACCCTGAAGTATATCAACGCGGCATCCCCGCCAGGAACCCCGACACCATGGCCGTCAGTTCCTCCGCCGCACGATCGGTGAACGGCGTCACCGTCGTCTCGTATCCGCCCTCGGGAAACGCCTGCCGCGTCGGCAGATACCCAAGCCATCCATTGGTATACCCGAAATAGAAAGTGTTCGCGAACTGCGATTGCGCTCGAACATCCAGCGCCACCTCACAGAACAGCTCCAGCGGAGCCGCCCAGATCGCCGTATCGTTGATCCGCAGGAACCGCACCGGCAATCGTACCATCGCCGTTCCATCCGCCGTCACGCGCGCAAACGGAGCCAGTTCCTCAGTCCATCCCAAGCCCGCCTTCCGCGGTGTCTCCAGCACCTTCTCCCCAAACCACAACGACACCGCGCTCACCGCCTTCGGCATCTGCTCCAGCGCCCCCAGCACACGATCCCCCAGCAGCACGTTGAACTCCGTGATATGCGCCTGCCGGAAATCCGAAGCCACCGAATACAGCGGCGCGATGTTCCCCGCCGCTCCGTTTGCGAACAGCACCGGCACACCCAGCTTCTGCTCCAGATACGCCGACACCACCCCGGGCGCATCTCCACTGATCAACGTATTCAACCCGCCCAGCGCCGTTCCATGGATCGCGTAGTTGTACACCACGGTCACCAGTTCCCCCGTCATCCGCTCCACCCGGATCAGCCCGATCTGCCGGTCCACCACGCCATACGGGTTCAACCCCAGCTTGATCTTGCCATCCACATCCTTCGCCCGCCGGTTGATGTTCGCCATCGCCATGCCCGTGCCCATCGAAAGCCGTGCCGGCGCCAGCTTCGCCCGCGCCTCGCGAACTCCTTCGATCAGCGTGTTCCGCACCCGGGCCGCATAAGCCTCATCGTGCTTGTGGTTGTACCGGTCCGGCAGGAAAGCCCGCGCCAGCCCCGGCCCGCCCACCTCAGGCGCCGAATGAGTATGGGAAAAGCTCCACCAGAACTGCATCCGCCCCACGCCCGTAGCTCGCTCCAACTCCGCCGCCGTCTCTTCATAGAACGCCGGCGACACCAGGCAAATGTCCGTCGACACCAGGAAGAACTGCCGCGTCCCGTCGTCCAGGCCGGCAATCCGGTGATACAGCCGGTCATGCACCCCTGTCGAATTCCGGGCCGCATACCCCAGCAGCGGCTGCACTGTGTCCGGCGTGATGTCCACCTTCACCGCGGCCGCGCGAAAATCGGCGTGCAGCCCGCAAGCCGCCGCCAGCAACCCAATCGCAAGAAGCTTCACGATCTACAGATACCCCAAACGGTCCGGCTTCGGGGCCGGCGGCATTTCAGGACCCTCAGCCACACGGAACCCCGTATACAGATCCCGCACCGCCGGTGCCGCCCAATTGCGATAACCCACGTGCAGAAAATCCCCGGTGTGCGCCCACGCCCCGCCGCGAATCACCTTGTAGAGGTTCAACTCCTCCGCCACCGGCCGCCCGTCGTAAATCGGCACATACCACGTGGCTGTCCACTGCCAGACATTGCCGGACATCCCGTGCAGCCCGTACCCGTTCGCCGCCCCGTAATCCGCGGCCGCCAGCGTGCCCGCACCGTTCCACTTCTTGCCAAACCATGCCGCCGCGCCGTCCTGTTTATCCCCCGCCGGATACGGCTTGCCCTTCAAGCCGCCGCGCGCCGCATACTCCCACTCTTCCTCACTCGGCAGCCGGAACTTCATCCCGGTGCGCTTGGAAAGCCACTGGCAGTACTTCACCGCATCTTCCCAACTCACCCCCACCACCGGCTGCCGCGCGATCTCCGGGGGAAACTCCGTCCCCTTCCAAAGCTGAAATCGAGCCTCCGCCGCGCCCACACCCGGGGGCCGGTGCCCCGTCTCAAGCACGAACCGCTGATACTCCGCGTTCGTCACCGGATGCACCGCCAGCCGGAACTCCGCGATCTTCGGATGATGATCGCCCAAATGGCTCTGCCCCGCGCCCATCGGGCACTCCCCCGCCGGAATCGCCACCAGCGCCGGCGCCGCCACCGTACCCGCGTCCGCCGCCCCCAGCGTCCACGCCAGCAAGCTGCTAAGCAAGCGCTTCACGAACCGGCTTCCCCCCATTCACCACCGAAATCGGCCGCCCTTCGGCCGTGTGATTCACTGCGTTGATATTCACCCCCAGCGCAGTGAAAATCGTCGCCGAAAAATCCTCCACCGTGATAGGCCGGTCCTTCACCTCGGACGCGTTCGCATCCGTTGCACCCACAATCACGCCGCGCTTCACGCCGCCGCCCGCCAGCACCGCACTGAACGCCTTCGGCCAGTGGTCGCGGCCCGCGCTCTTGTTCACCCGCGGCGTGCGCCCGAACTCGCCCACCTGCACCACCAGCGTGGAATCCAGCAGTCCACGGTCATCCAGATCCGCAATCAGGTTCCCGAACCCCTGGTCCATCGGCGGCATCAGCTTCTCCCGCAGCGACTTGAAATTGTCGGCATGCGTATCCCAGCCGCCCATCCACACGCTCACCGCCTTCACGCCGCGCTCCACCAGCCGCCGCGCCAGCAGCAAACCCTGCCCCACCTGCGTCCGCCCATAGGCGTCGCGCAACTTCGCAGGCTCCTTCTCAATGTCGAACGCATCCCGAACCTCCGGCGTGAACACCATGCGGTAAGCCTGCTCGAGCGCCGGCGCATAGCCCGCCACTTTCGCATCGCTCTCCACCGCCCGCCACGTCCGGTTGAACTCATCCAGAATCTCGCGGCGCCGCTCCAGCCGGTCCAGCGAAACCCCTTCCGGCGGCAGCAGATCGCGAACCCGGTACTCCTTCTCATTCGGGTCGCCCGCCAGAAACGGATCATACTGCGGACCCAGGAATCCCCCGCCATACCCGCGCTCAATCGGCCTCTGAACACCGACAAACGGCGGCATCGCCTGCTTCAGCCCCAGCATCTTCGTATACATCGAGCCGAACGACGCGAAATCCATGTTCGGCACCGGCAGCACCCCCGTCTGCAGATACCGGCTCGACCTTTCATGGCTCCCCAGATCCGCCGACGTCAAGCTCCGCAGAATCGTCAACCGGTTCGCCACCCGCGCCGTGTGCGGCATCAGTTCGCACATCTGGATGCCATCCGCGCTCGTCGAAATCGGCTTGAACTCGCCCCGGATATCGGAAGCCGAATCCGGCTTCATGTCATACGTATCCAACTGCCCCGCACCGCCACCCAGCCAAAGGAAGATCAGCGACTTCCCGCGCTTGGCCGCCTCCTGCGCCGCCAGCAATTCCGGCAGGCTCCGCCCGGCAAACCCAAGCATTCCCAAACGAAGGAAATCACGGCGTCTGGCGCCGTCACAATCGCGATGCAGCATCGTCATCTCCCTCAATGATTGAACACAAACTCGCGCGAGCTCAGCGCCGCCCAAAGCATGTCTTCGAAAATCTCCCGCCGCGATTTCGCCGCTCCCGCGCGCGTCAGCATCCGGTCCTTCTCCTGAGCCGTCGGCCGCCGCGAAAGCGTCGCCAGATAGATCTCCTCAATCAGCTCGGAATCCGTCTTGCCGCTGCCTAGCCACTGCGTCAACCGTCCATCGGCGTGCGCCAGCTTCTTCTGCAAATCCTGCCCGTTGATCAGGTTCAATCCCTGGCTCGGCGTCACATCCTCTTCCCGGTCGCAGATCTGAAGCCGTGTGTTGCGCTGAAACACCTCCAGCACATAAAGGTTCATCCGGTTGTCCGGCAACTGCACGCTTCGCTTCGCCTCCGGCCACGCCGCGAACGTGTCCGGCACGCCCGTCACCTGCGCCACCGCGTCCATGTAAACCTCGGCCGGCAGCCGCTTCGGATAAGCCCGCGAGTAATACTTGAAGTCCAGCTTGTTCGTCTCGTTCGCTTTGCTCGAATGCTGATAGGTTCGCGAATTCAGAATCAGCCGCATCAGATGCTTCTGGTCGAACCCGTGCCCGGCCAGTTCACCCGCCAGTGCCTCCAGCAGCGCCTCATGCGTTGCCGGATTCGAATCCCGCCGGTCATCCACCGGATGAATCAGCCCGCGCCCCATCAGGTTGCGCCAGATCAGGTTCGCCATCGCGCGCGCGAAGTACGGATTCTCCTTCGCGGTAAGCCACTTCGCGAACGCCACGCGCCGGTCCTCGCCCGGCGTCGTCTCAATCACGCCCGCCCCGAAGTAGCGCGGCTCAACCGGCTGCTTGCTCACCGGATGCAGCACTGCCCGGTTCGCGCTCAGCCGCAGATCGAACTCCTGCACGTTCTTCGTGTGGAACTCCACCACCTGCGAAAACACCGCCGCCAGCGAATAGAAATCGTCCTGCGTCCACTTCTCGAACGGATGGTCGTGACACTGCGCGCAGCCGGCCCGCACGCCCAGGAACAACTGCCCGGTCTGGATCGCCACCTCCACCGGCGTCGAAATCTTGTCGTAGTTGCCCCAGTAATTCGCCGGACCGTTCGTGTAATTGGCGCCCGTCGCCGTCAACAGAGACCGCGCGAACTTGTCCAACGGCCGGTTCGCCGCGAACTCCTCCCGCAGCCACTTGTAATAGGACCGTACACCGCCCACCCGATGGAACCGCGAATCGCTCCGCAGCCGGTCCGCCCACAGCAGCGTCTGCAAATCCGCATACTCCGGCCGCTCCAGCACCTGATCAATCAGCCACGCCCGCTTCGCCGGCTCCTTCGACGAGACAAAGATCCGCACCTCGCCCGGCGTTGGCAGCACCCCCAACACATCCAGATACAGCCGCCGGATGAACTCTTCATCACCCGCCGGCTCGGAAGGCACAATGTTCAACTGGGCCAGCTTCGCATAGACCTCGCGATCCACCAGCCCCGCCGGGGCGGCGCTCGCCTTCACCGCGGCCAGCGTGCTCGCTCCATACGTCGCCACCTGCATCAGGCCGCCGTAACGGGCCGTGATCGCCGCTTCCCCCACGCTCCCCGCCGCCCGCGCCACAGCCCCGCTCTCCACCTTCAACACAGCTTCGTCGTTGCTCGAAAAAATCGACCGGGCCGTCACGTCTTCCCGCGTGCCGTCCGAATACACCGCGCTCACCGCCAGCTTCATCGTCTCGCCAGGCTTCCGAAGCACACGATACGGCGGCGTCACATCCAGCCCCTTCAGCACCGCCGCGCCCGCCGACATCATCGGAGCACCCGCTTCAATCCACGCAAGCAGCACGCGCGCTTCCGGCGACTCCTTGGCGAACCGCCGCCCGCCCCCATGCGCCACGCCCATCGTCGGCTTCAGATACAACAGACTCCGCGCTGGCGCCGCCCTGTCGAGCCGCTTCTCGGCAATAGCCGCGTAATCCTTCTCCGGATGCTGGCCATACAACGACAGCTTGAACCCGTTCTTCCCTACAGGCGACCCATGGCAAGCCGCCTGATTGCATCCGGCGAAGGTCAAAATCGGCGAGATGTGGCTGGCAAAGCTCCAGCGCGCCGGCACAGCCGGTTCCGCCGCAAAGGCAAGTGCGATCACAAGGACACTAGTCAAGGGCAATATCCAACGGGAGGCGCAACCTCTCAGCCAACCAATGTATGAGAATTACAGCCCCACGGCAAGGCCCGCCGCCCCGCCCCGCCGCCCCGCTCAGCAGCAGTGAACACTCACCGAGACCACCGCACCCTTGTCCGTGGCAGTGACGGTCACCGTGGACCGCTCCTCGCAGCACCGCCGGATCACATCCTCCAGGGCCCGCCCGCACCCGCTGAAACGCCGCGTGCCCTCGCAACACTTAAGCCGGAACCCCGACCATTTGCCGTCGCAATCGTACTCCATGGCCTCGATCACGCCGGTAAGCGTCTGCGTCTCGCAATCGGCCCCGCCCGGATGGCCGTGGCCCGGATGATCGTGGCCCGGATGATCGTGACCCGGATGATCGTGACCCGGACCACCGGGCCCCTCGTCCTTTCCATCCCCGGACCAGGACGGCCCAATCTTTTCCGGATCCTCCCCGAACGCCCGCAGCCGCGTTCCCATCTGGCCCAGATACCGCTCCCACACCGGATGCCAGCGGTTCGCCCCCGGAATCGTCGCGCCGATCCCCTTCAGCACCGAGAAGTTTCGCTTCAATTCCGGAACAATCGCGGCGGAGTGTTTCACCATCACATAGAACTCAACCGTCCCAATGATCTTGTGCGTTCGCCGCTGCACCTGCTGCATCACCACGCGGAACCGCTGTCCGGAAACAACGCCCGGAGGAAGCTGCAGGGTCACCAGCGCGGGGATCGCCCGGGGCGATCCCGGGATCGTGACAAACCCCACGTCAGTTACCTTGACGTTCACCGTGCGGTCCTCGCCACGGCTCAGATTACCCGGCCCATGCCGAAGCGATTCATACGCCAGCAGCGCCTCCGTATCAATGCTCGGGAAGTAGAACGACGCGTGCGTGTCTCGCGGCAGGTTGCCCCAGTGGATCATCAGATAATCCGGCTCCGGCGCCCGTGAGGGCGCGGCCGTGGTGGCTGGTGCAGCCCCGCCGTGCACGTGGACATGCCCGTGAACGGGAACCACCGGCACAACAGCAGGCTGCGCCTGCGCAGGTACAGGACCAGCCCCACGAGGGTGGTGGTGTCCCGGTTGACCAAGCTCTCCCCCCGCCGCGCCCCCACCCGGCGGAAGCGCCGGGATGGGAAGCTGATGCGCAGCGGTATACGCCGTGGGCTTCAGTTCGAAGGTGTGATGAACCAGATGCGTGCCGAAGCCGCCCGGGTTATCGCTCTCATCCAGCAGGATGTTCCGCTGCGCCAGATTGTCGCTCGTGCCCGGAGTGGCGTTCGGCGGAATCGGGTCGAGCGTGTAATGAATCTCCGCCACCAGGCACTGATGCAACCCGCGCATCAGTTCCTGAACCCTCCGGAGATAACCCGGCCACAACTCCTGGAACGGACCATCATCGCCGGGCTGCAACGGGTAGGCCTTCGCCGTGTCGTTGATATCCAGCCAGCAGCCAAAGTACGCATGCACCTCCGTGTTTCCGGCGCCGTTGAGGGTACGCCGATTCAACGGATCCGTCTGCGTTGTCATCGAAGCATTCAGGACGCGCGGGGCCGCAAAGCAAGGCACGGTGTTAATCTCGCCGCCGATCAGGCCCAGCAGCGGCACCGCCCCCGGACCGTTGCCGTGACGCCGGTAGCTGCGCGCCGTGTCGTACTCAAGCCCCGTCCAGCCGGTTGTGCAGAGTCGGAAGAACATCCGCACGTCATTGGCGTTCACCCCTCCGGGCGCACGAAAACGGACCCGGGCCACGGCATAGTTGTAGACCCTCTTGCCGCTGCTGTCCAGTCCATACAGCGCAAGCCGCGATCCCTCCTGCGTCGAGTCGATCTTGTCGAACGGATGGTTCGCCTGGCCCGCCGCATTGTTGTACTCGGTCAACAGGGCGCTGATGTACTCAAACGGAGCGTTGCCCCCGGCGCCATGCTCAATGCCGGCGCCCCAGTTCTCGGTGGCATAGTTGCGGGTCTTGAAGACCCGCAGATCAACGCTCAGCCACGGCGGGTCGCCGTCCCGCATGAACGGGTTGGGGTTTTTGCTCAGCGTCAACGGCACCGTGCACACATAGTGCTTCATCTCGGCCCGTAGAGTGACCGTCTGGAAGGAGTCCGCCGCGGGAATCTGGTCGAAGGTCTGGTTGTTATCAAACGTCACGTCGTACACATACACCACTCGCTGTGCCGTGTCGGTTTCTCCGCTCCGGGCTTCCCACTCCGTGCGGACCAGGTCCAGATGCATGCCCGGCGGCGCCGAATTGTCCGGGCGGCGCAGCACGATCGTGGGCTGCGCCACTTCGCCGGGCAGGAACCCGTCGTAGACAACATAGACAGCCTCCGTGAAGCGCGCGGGCGTGCCGGCGGCCTGCGCCTCATGCTTGGAGAACGTCGAAACATCCAGGTTGATCTCGCACTTCTGCGCGCACACGCGGATGAACTTCGCCAGTTGGCACACCCGGCCCTGGTTATCGATGATCCACAGCATGTAGTAGCCGGGAGGCGCGATCTTCGCATCCGGCGGCGACGTCACGTTCAGAACGCTGTTCCCTTTGGAGAAATTCAGCCCGATGTACCGCTGATCGGAGTTGAAGGCGTGCGTCACTGACCCGCAGCGGATCAGCGCAACCCTCGCGATCGTCTCCGCCTGCGCCGTGCCCACCTGGAAACCCATGTTGTAACCGATGTTCGCCGGGCACGACGAGATCGAAGGCCGGTTGGCCTGCGACACATAACTCGGCGAGTACACCTCCACTCGATGCTCGGCTCCGCCGGCGCCGGTCAACGTGGATGTGCCCTTCACCTCCGCGTAGCCTTCCGTGGAACCGGCCGCCCAGATCCTGCCGTCGGGCAGAAGCAGGGCCACCGAATGATAGCCGCGCAACACGGAACTCTCCTCGCCCGCGCCCAAAGTCGACCAGCCCTCGGGGCCGCCAAAATCGCCCGGGTCGTAGATCTCTGTCTCGTAAACCCCACGGGCGAAACTCGCGTCGGCGACCGTGGGATGAGCATGATAACTGACGCCCCCGGTCACCAGAACCTTCCCCGTGGGCAGAATCACCGCACACCCGTGATTGCGCACCTTGCCCACAGCCGAACCCTGCCTGGCCGCGGTGCCGGAAAACGCTTTGACGTCCGGATCGCACTTGAACGCCAACCCTCCGTTCGTCATCAGCACGCGAGGCTTGTACAGCGGCGGCACCAGCGGCAGCAACACCGATGTCGCCGAGCTTCCACGATCATAGAAGCCTGCATCCCAACTGACCGGAAAACTGAAACTGTCGTCCGTCCAGGTCCCGGCGAACGGATCAAACAGCCGCTTACCGTCTCCCAGGCCCGCCGTGTCGCTCAGCAGCAGCCCGTTCGGCAGAAGGTGGAATCTCGGATAGCTGTCGGTGTTCAAGCTGCCCGGTGCCGTTCTGGCTGCGGTGGTCACGGTCCACTTGTTCGTCGATGGTGAATAATACTCAGGCGTATTGTTGTTGTGCCGCCCCTCGTAGTTGTCCGAGATATCAGGATGCCCGGCCACGGCCCACACCTGCCCCGACGGCAAAGTGACCAGAGTCGGATACCAGCGTCCGCCGCCAATGCTGCTGCCCGGCTGGAAACCCAAATCGGCCACCTGCACGAACCTCCGTTGCCTCGGCAGGTAGATGTAAGCGGCGCGCTCGCCATTGTAGTGATGGCCGTGAGGCTTGCCCGGCGGAAGGTCCTGGTCGCCAGGCACCTCGGGCCACGCCACCGTGCCGCCCGCGATGAGCAGCCGCCCATCCGCCAGAAAAGCCTGCCCCCCGCAAAACAAGTTCTGCGAAGGCAGATTCTGAGGATTGGACAGGCTCTCCGGATCGATGGCGTAGATCCTGGTATGCGTGGTGCCAACCTGCGGATCCTTCCAGTCTCCGAAAAGGAGAATCTCCCCTTTCGCACTCGTGGGCAGCAGCGCCGCGTGAATCGCAACGATCTCAGTATCGGTGGGAGCAATGGTCCATGGCATGGGCAGCCTCACTTTCTCAACAGCCGGAGAATAGTGAAGTTCAGGCGTCCAACGTTACTGCATCCCGGACCGTAAACCGGCTCTACCCGGCGCCATCCATCCCCTCGTTGAGAATCGCAAGGTAGGCGTGGTAAACAAAGAGCCGCCCGCGCTGCCGTCCGGTTGTCTCGCGCAGCATTTCCAACCTGCCCAAGTGATCCAGCGACTTCGCCACCGTGGGCGCCGAGATCCCCACCGCCCGGGCAGTGCCGGCAATCGAAACAATAGGGTTCCGCTGCAGGTGCTCGAACACACGCAGAGCGCTGCTGGCCGGCCGCCCCAGCCGCTCGATCCTCCGGCGGTCCTGCTCGAACAGCGCCAGAACCCGGCGTGCGGAGTCCGCTGCCTGCTCGGCCGTGTCCCTCACCCCGGTCAGAAAGAACGAAGACGCGGCGGAACAAACGCCCGCACGGTCTCCTCGCCGTAGTTCTTTTCGATGTACCGGCCCAACCGGGAGTTCGAAAATGGCAACGAAAAATCCTTTCGTTAGAGTTTACCTAAGGAAAGGATATGCCATTTCCCTTTCGTTAACCATTTCCATCCTCTACGACTCCCGAAGCGTCACCACCGGATCCAGCCGCCCCGCCCGCCGCGCCGGCCCCCAGCACGCCGCCATCGCCGCACCCGTCACCACGATCACCGCCCCTGCGTACACCACCGGATCATACGGCGCCACGCCAAACAACAACGCCCGCCCCAGCCACGCCCCGGCCACGCTCACCCCCAGCCCCACCACCACACCCCACCCCGCAATCCCCAACCCCTCCGCCAGCACCAGCCGAACCACACTCCCCGCCGGCGCCCCCAGCGCCACCCGTATACCCATCTCCTTCCGCCGCAGCGCCACCGACTGCGCCATCGCCCCATACACCCCAATCCCGGCCAGCACCATCGCAATCCCCGCGAACCCCGTCGTCAGCCACATCAGGAACCGCCGCTGCGCCGTCGAACGGGCCACCAGTTGCTCCATCGAAAACACGTTGTACGCGGGCATCCCGCCATAGGCACTCCGCACCAGACGCGACAACCCCGGAGCCATCGCCTCAGGATCCCCACTCGTACGGATCACCAGAATCGGACTATTCAAAGGATTCGTCGATACATGCCGGTAAACCGTCGGCCGTGGAGCCGCATCCAGTCCGAAATGCCTCGTCGCCCCCACCACACCAACAATCGTCCACCACGGTGAACTCCCATCCGGACCAAGCCGCAGCCGCTTCCCCACCGGATTCTCCCTCGGAAAGTGGCGCGCCACCGTCACCGCGTCCACCACCAGTTCCCGCCCTTGCGCCTTGTCGCGATCCTCGAACAAACGGCCCGCCACCAGCGGAATCCGCATCGCCCTGAAGTACGATGCCGTCGCCGCCCGGAACTCCACCTCGGGCGCGTCTCTCTCCGCCTCCCGGCCTTCCACATGAATCTGGCTCCCCAGATTCTGCCCCAACAGCGGAAGCCGGCTCACGCACCCCACACTCTCCACCCCGGGCGCCGCCAGCAGCGCCGCACGAATCCTGTTGTACGCCTCCGTCCGCACCTCCCCGCCGGCACCCGCCGGCGTCTGCGTCGAAATCGACACAACACCCCGAGCCTCAAAACCAGGGTCCACGGCCAGCACACTCAGCAAACTCCGCACCATCAACCCGCTCCCCGCCAGCAGAACCAGCGCCATCGCAATCTGCACCGCCGCCAACGCTCGCCGCACCATCCTGTTCCGGGCCGAAACGCCGCGCCCGTCTCGCGCCGCCCCAGCCAAGCCCGCCACCGCCCGCCATGCCGGCGTCATACCCGCCATCACCGCCGACGCCAAAACCACCATCGCCGTAAACGCCACCGCCCGTCCATCCATCGCGATGTCCGCGCGCCGCATCATCTCTTCCGGGCCATACGCCACCAACAGCCGCAACAGCACCGCCGCCACGCCCAACCCGGCGCCGCCGCCCAGAGCGGCCAGCACCAGGCTCTCCGTCAAAAGTTGGCGCAGCAGCCGCCCCGTGCTCGCACCCAGCGCCATTCGCACCGCCAGTTCCCGTCCCCGCGACGCCGCCTTCGCCAGCAGCAGACTCCCTGCGTTGGCCGCCGCCAGCAGCAGCACCACCCCGGCCGTCGCCAGCAGCAGATACGCCGCCGGCCGCAGCCGGCCATGCGTCCGCTCCTCCAACGGCGTCACACCCAGCCTGAACAGCCGTTCATCTGCGAACTCCACTGCCAGAGCTCCGCGAATCTGTTGCATCTCGAGCCCGGCCTGTTCCGCTGTAACACCCGGCCGCAACTGCCCCGCTATCTTGAGAAAGCGGACCATGCGCGGCGTCATCGCCATCGGGTTCGCCGCCAGCGGCAGCCAAAGCTCAGGAGCAGTGCCGGTCCCCGCCAGTGGCTCGCCCAGCCAGCGAAACTCCCCTGGCAGTACGCCCACAATCGTCACAGCGTGGCCATCCAGGCGCACCACGCGGCCAACCACATCCGGCGAAGCCCCGAACCTCCGCCTCCAAAGCCCGTCCGAAAGCACCGCCACCGCCGCCGGCCTCATCCTGTCGTCCTCATCCGGCGTGAACAGACGGCCCACCACCGGCCGCACACCCAACATCCTGAAGAAATCCGGCGACACAAACAACGCCTCCAACCGTTCCGCCTCGCCCTCCCCCGACATCACAACGCTCCAAACCGGGGAGATACCCGCCACCCGTTCCAGCATCTTCGAGCGTGCCCGCACCGCCAGCAGATTGTCCATCGATGCCCACGGCTCCACCTCCGGCTGATCCGGCCGCGTCTGCTCCACCGTCACCAGCCGCGCCGGCTCCGCATAGGGCAGCCCCCTCAGAGCCACGTGGTCCACCACTGTGAAAATCGCCGTGGTCGCCCCAATGCCAAACGCCAGCGTCAGAATCGCCGCCGCGGCGAATCCCCAATCCCGCCGCAGCCAACGCATCGCAAACCGCACATCCTGCCCCAACCCCGTTGCCCACACCCCCGCCCCCGGTCCTTCCTCCCGCACCGGCCCCGGGTTCGCTTCGTTCAACTGTCGCGGCCACGTGAAAAGTTCCTAATCGAGCCAAGTAGAAAGTTCCTCTTGACAGCCTTTAATGGCAGAAGGATGGAACGAATAGCGATGAGCCAGAGGGAACGAGACGAACTGCACTGGTTAAA
>VFZY01000078.1 GCA_016870915.1 Acidobacteriota bacterium
TCAGCCGGAAGGTTGGATCCTGCGAGAGCCGCTCGGCATCGTTGACATCCTCGTAGCCGGCAATCCGGCTGTAGACGGACTGGCGCAGTAGGTCCGCCAGCGGAAGCTGGGTATTCTTGCCGCGCCGTGAGTCAGTCAGGTGTTGGGCAATGAGAGCACCGAAGCCCAGCCGTTCATCCAACTCACGCACCAGGATCAGACCACCATCGGAAGTAACGCGCGATCCCTGGAAGTCGATCTTGAGAAGGCCGTTGAACGAGAGCTGAAAGGGCTGGTTTTGTTTGTCACCCATTGGGTGCTGTCCTCCGCAGGGGTCTTCGCTGCCTTCAAACCCCTATCGATATTGATGCGGACGAGCATCCAGGAGATTCGCACGCGCGGCTCAAAACGGAAATGTGGGTTCAAGACGGCGGGGCAGTCGAAGCCGGTGTTGAGTATCGAGTCCGTCTTTGATTCGGAGGCGGCCGAGTCGTTGCCCGGTCTGGCGCGTAATACGCCGCCGGGGAGAGTGGCCCGGGCGATTCCAAGGCCAGCGCCCCTGGTTTTCCACGCTCTGCGGCATCGGCCTCCACCGGCCAACTCCTGACGTAACCAATCGTTCCGACGCTTGCGCTCACGAGGTATCGTGCGCGCTGACGATCCATCTATTGACGTGTCTTAGGAGTTTGATTTTATGAAGAAAGTAAGATTGATGGCGCTGCTGGCCGGCGCCGCGCTGGCCCAGAATGAGCGGCTGGCGAATGGAGTCTATGCCGTTGAGAAGAGCAGCGGGGCGGCGAAGAGTCCCGTGGTGCGGCAGTTTGAAGGCAAGGATGTGGTGCTGGATGCGGCGAACTTTGCGCCGCTTGCCATTGTGGGGAGCCCGGAGGTGAAGCGGGGGCCGGGCGGAAGCTCGGTTTCCGTGCAGTTGGCTCCGGAGGCGGCACGGCGGCTGGCGGTGCTGACGAAGTCGCATATGAACCGGAACATTGCCGTGGTGGTTGGCGGCAGGATCCTGTCGGCGCCGGCGGTTCGGAGCGTGATTGCGGACGGCAAGGCGCAATTGACTCCATGCGAGGATGCTTCGTGCGAGACGCTGGTGCGTGAGTTGGCTGGAAGATAGTCCGCGGGCCTGGGTGGGGAGGCGCCGGGTGGCGCTTCCTCACCGTGGTTAGCGGCCTGTTGTGGAGTCCTGCCGGAAAACTTAGGGTGGTTAGAATCGCTCCCTCGCGGTCGCGGCTCGGAACGTTACCATAGAGGCGTGGATCTGACGACGGGCGATGGATCGCCGAAGTGCTCGAACTGCGCGGCGATTGAAGTGATCGCGGACCGGATCGCTCACGGTGGAATGGCAGCTTCCGCGCTCGCGGTTTCGTTCTCGATCGCCGATGAGCAACTGGCCAGCCACTCAAGCGCGCCGGGTGCTGGCGGCGCTTGAACGAGTGGGTTGGCGTTCGACCCGGCCGGACTACGAGTTCTCCTTTCACGATCAGGAGGAGATCGGGCCGCGTATGCTGGCACGCATCGGCAAATGAACCGGCTTGATGGCGCGGCCTTCCGTCAGCGGGCGAGTTGGAGCCGGGCTTTACCGGGTTCGCAACCAGAGTGAAACGCGGTCAGATCATGGCTGGATCTGCACGAGCAACTGGGCACGGGTATCCAACTCGTGGCCTTTCCGGCCTCCTCGCGTGGGCGTTTGCGCGGTGATGGCGCCGGCAACGCTGAGAGCGGCCATTTCGACGGCTCTTTGGACGAGGGCCTTGGCTCCTTCTTCCAGGTGTTTCGATTCGCGGACGTAGGCCATGTTGTTCTCCATGTCTTCGGCGCTCCAGCCTCGCGAGTGGGCGATGAAGGGGTACTGGGGAAACTGGCAGCCGAGTTCGGCGAAGAAGGTCAGCATCTGGCCGGCGGTGGCCTGCACGTTGTCCTGGCCGCCGGTGATGATGAAGGCCGCGACCTTGTTGTGGAGCAGGTGCTTGTTGGCGATGGTTTCCTGGTTCTGAATGCAGTTCATCCGTTCGATCATCTTGAAGTAGAGGCTGCTGGCGGATCCCCAGCGGATGGGCGTGGCGAGGAGGACGACGTCGGCCCAGTGCACCAGACCTTCGTAGATGCGGTCCATTTGATCGGCGGGGTCCATGAGGGTGATGGAGCAGGGCCAGGTGCAGGCGCGGGCGGCCTTGGAATAGAAGCCTTCGCAGTTGCGGAACTCGAGGTCGCGGACGCGGATGAGCTGCGTTTCACAGCCCAGGGTGCTTTGCGCATGCGCCAGCGCGCGTTCGAGAAGATCTTCGGAGGTGCTGTAGCGTTCGCGGCCCGCGGTCATGGCGGTGGTGGAAAGGCCGAGGACACGAACCGGCCCTTCGGCGCGGATGGCGGGCCGGGCGAGCGGATGGGGCTCATGGTGCGTGCGGACGCGCTTGGTCCGCGGTTTGGCGGAGACCAGGACGCGATCGTTCTCGATGCGCACTTCGTGGGAGGGGACCGAGTCGCCGAATTGGCTCTCGCCGGTGGCGCGGTGGTAGGTCCAGTAGTGCCAGGGGCAGACCAGGAAGTCGCCGTCGAGCGTGCCGTGGCCGAGCGGTCCACCGACGTGGTTGCAGACGCCGGAGATGGCGGCGAATTCGCCGTTGACGCAGGAGAGGGCGAGTTTGAGCTTGCCCGCGGTGACTTCCTGAACAGGCTTCTCGCGGAGGGCGGCCGCGGAGCCTACGTCAATCCATTCGTTGTCTGCCATGGGTGTTCCAACTCGCGCCTAATCGCGGGCCTCCCACCAGGGGTGGGCGGGCTGGGTTTGGGTGGCTGGTTCGGTGCGGGCGGCCGTGAGGGCGGCTTCGAGGCGGGCGAGGGTTTGGGGCTCGGTGCGGGCGAGGTCCTGCGACTCTTTGGGGTCCGTGGCGAGGTTGTAGAGTTCGAGCGGGGCGTCCGGTTTGGGGCGGATGGCTTTCCAGGGTCCCATGCGGATGGCCTGCGTGGGGAGTTCCTTGCGGAACTCGCCGGTTTGGGCGACGTGGCGGGGGAGTTCCCAATAGAGCTGCTGGAGCGGCTTTTGCTTGCGCCCGAGCAGGGTGGGGAGCACGGAGACGCCGTCGCCCTTGGCGGGCGGGCGGAGACCGGCGAGGTCGCAGGCGGTGGCGAGGAAGTCCGTGAAGCTCCAGGCGAAATCGCTGGTGGAGTTGGGGGCGATGCGGCCGGGCCAGCGGGCGATCATGGGCACACGGATGCCGCCTTCGTAGAGGTTGGTCTTGAAGCCGCGGAGGGAGCCGGAGCCTTCAAAGAACGGGTCCGAGCCCTGGAGGGCGCTGCCGTTGTCCGAGGTGAAGATGACGAGGGTGTCGCGCTCAAGGCTCAGTTCCTTGAGCAGCGCGAGAACTTCGCCCACGTAGCCATCGAGCCGGGTGACCATGGCGGCATGGGCGGCGCGGACATCGGGCTGGCGGCGCAGGCGGCCGTTGGCGGGCTTGAACTCTTCGCCCAGGGGGAACTTGCCGCGATACTCGGCCAGGGAATCGTCCGGGGCGTCGGGTTCCCAGTGGGGCACGGTGAAGGGCATGTAGCAGAGGAACGGCCCGCCGCGTTTGCGCCGGATGAAATCGAGCGCGCGCTGCGCGATGACATCGTTGGCGTAGACACGGCGCCGGCCGCCGCCGTTTCCGGTGAGCCAGTATTCATCGCGATTGTGATAGATGAAGCGCGGGAAGTGGAAGTGGGCGTGGGCCTGGTGCAGGAAGCCGACGAACTCATCGAAGCCCTTGTCGTTCGGCTCACTGCCGGTGCCGGTATCGCCGAGGCCCCACTTACCGAAGATACCGGTGGCGTAGCCCGCATTCTTGAGTAAGCTGGCCACGGTGACGTCAGCGGGGCGGAGCGGCACGCCGCCGCCATTGGAGCGGACGGTGGTGTGGCCGCCGTGGAACCCGGTCATGAGGACGCTGCGGGAGGGGGCACAGACGGTGCAGCCGGCGTAGGCGTTGGTGAACTTGAGGCCTTCGGTGCGCAGACGGTCGATGTTGTGGGTGCGGATTTTCGTTTGGCCGTAGCAGCCGAGGTCGCCGTAGCCGAGGTCATCGGCCATGATCCAGATGATGTTGGGGCGGCGGGCGGCGCCAAGAGACCGGGGCGCGAGCGGAGCGGCGGCGGCAGCGGCGCCGAGAAGGAACTGTTTGCGTGTCATCTCTTTGGTTGTGATCCCAGGACTGCATGATACGATTGATATTTCCCCGATGGCAACCGCACTGCCCGACATTCTGGCCCGTATTGTGCGAGCCAAACAGGACGATCTGGAACGCCGCCGCCACCTGCTGCCTGAGTGGGAACGCGCCGCCGCCGCGCTGGCCGGTTCGCATCGCGGCTTCTTCCAGGCGTTGGCCGCGCGGATGCCGGCGATCATCGCCGAGATCAAGAAGGCGTCGCCGAGCAAGGGGATCCTTGCGCACGATTTTGACCCGCGGCGCACGGCGCGCCAGTATCACCAGGGTGGGGCGAGCGCGGTGAGCGTGTTGACCGACGAGCCGTTTTTTCAGGGCAGTCTGGCGGACCTGACGGCGGTGCGGAGTGAGATCGCGCTGCCGGTTCTGCGCAAGGATTTCACGCTGGATGAGTATCACGTGGTGGAAGCGGCGGCGCACGGCGCGGACGCGATTCTGCTGATTGCGGCGATTCTGGACGAGGGCGCTCTGCGACGCCTGCGGGAGTTGGCGGAATCGTTGGGGCTGGCGGCGCTGGTTGAGGTTCATGACGAAGAAGAGCTGGGGCCGGCCGTTGCCAGCGGTGCGCGGCTGATTGGGGTGAACAACCGCAATCTGCGGACGTTCGAGGTGACGCTTGAGACTTCGCTCCGCCTGGCGGAGAAGATGCCGGCCGGGACGATCGCGGTGAGTGAGAGCGGCATCCACACGCGGGCCGATGTGGATGTGCTGATGGCCGCCGGGTACCGGGCGTTTCTGGTGGGCGAGCACTTGATGAAGGCGGGCGACCCGGCGGGCGCGTTGCGGGTGCTGGCGGCGTGAGCCTGATGATCAAGATCTGCGGCATCACGACGGCGGAGGACGCCGAGGCGTGCGGTGATCTGGGGGCGACGGCGCTGGGTTTCAACTTCTACCCGGGCAGCCCGCGATTTGTCAGCGGCGACACAGGCTGGATTCGCGGTGTGAAACGGGCGATCACGGTGGGTGTCTTCGTGAATGAGACGGCGGAGGCGATCCGGCGGGTGATGGAAGAACACGAGTTGGACGTGGCGCAGTTGCATGGACGTTGCGAAGCTCCCGCGGGGTTCGATATCTGGAAGGCAGTGAGCGTGGCTGAGGGCTTTTCGCCGGCGGCGCTGGCCGGGGCCGATGCCTATCTTCTGGATGCACCGGCGGGGGACCAGCATGGCGGCACGGGCCGGACGTTCGACTGGAGCCTGGCGACGGGGGCGGAGCCGGGGATCCGGATCATTGTGGCGGGCGGGTTGGGCCCGGAGAATGTTGCGGGGGCCGTGGCGGCGGTGCGTCCGTGGGGCATTGATGCCTGTTCGAAGCTGGAGTCTGAGCCGGGACGGAAGGACATGGCGCGCGTGCGGGCGTTTCTGGAAGCGGCTCGCGAGGCCGAAAGCAAGTTGATGGATTTATGATGCAAGCACCTGACAGTTCCGGACATTTCGGGCCGTACGGCGGCCGGTTTGTGCCGGAGATCCTGATGGCGCCGATTGAGGAACTGGAGCATGCGTACCTGGAGGCTCGCCAGGATGCCGCGTTCCAGGCCGAGCTGGCGCATCTTCTGGAGACTTTCGCCGGGCGGCCGACGCCGCTGTATCCGGCGCGGCGGTTGAGCGAACAACTGGGCGGCGCCACGATTTACCTGAAGCGGGAAGACCTGCTGCACACGGGCGCGCACAAGATCAACAACAGCCTGGGCCAGGCTCTGTTGGCGCGGCGGATGGGCAAGCGGCGGGTGATCGCGGAGACGGGCGCCGGGCAGCATGGGGTGGCGACGGCTTCGGCGTGCGCGCTGTTGGGCCTGGAGTGCGTGGTCTACATGGGCCGGGTGGACATGGAGCGGCAGGCGCTGAACGTATCGCGCATGCGGCTGCTGGGCGCGCGCGTGGAGTGCGTGACCATTGGCAGCGAGACGCTGAAGGACGCGATCAGCGAGGCGATGCGGGACTGGGTGACGAACGTGGCGGATACGTATTATCTGCTGGGGTCGGCTTTGGGCGCGCATCCGTATCCGATGATGGTGCGCGATTTTCAGCGCGTGATCGGGGTGGAGGCGCGGCGGCAGATGCTGGAGCGTGAAGGGCGGCTGCCGGACGCGGTGTTCGCGTGCGTGGGCGGCGGTTCGAACGCGATCGGCGTGTTCCATGCGTTTCTGGGCGACGCCGGGGTGCGGCTGATCGGGATTGAAGCGGGCGGGCGCGGCGCGGCGTTGGGTGAGCATGCGGCGCGGATGGCCGGCGGGGCTCCCGGAGTTCTGCAGGGATGCTACAGCTATCTGCTGCAGGATGGCGACGGGCAGGTATCGCTGACGCATTCGGTTTCGGCGGGGCTGGATTACGCGATGATCGGGCCGGAGCATGCGATGCTGGCCGACCAGGGCCGCGCGGAGTATGTGAACGCCACGGATCAGGCGGCGCTGGAGGCGGCGGTGAGGCTTTCGCGGGTGGAGGGCATTATTCCGGCGCTTGAATCGTCGCATGCGGTGGCGGAGGCGATTCGGCGAGCTCCCGGGGCGCCGGGCGAGATTTTCCTGTTGAACCTTTCGGGCCGGGGCGACAAGGACATTGGGATCTACTCGGATGAGATCCCGGAGTTGCGGGGGGCGGCGCGATGAGTTCGCGGATCACGCAACTGTTCGACAGGCTGCGCCCGGAGGGGCGGAAGGCGCTGATCGCCTACATCACGGCCGGGGATCCGGCGCCGGAGCGGACACCGGCTCTCGTCGCGGCGCTTGAGCGCGGGGGCGCGGATCTGATTGAGCTTGGGGTTCCGTTTTCGGACCCGGTGGCGGATGGTCCTGTGATTCAGCGCGCTTCGAGCCGGGCCATTGCGGCGGGCGGAAGCTTTGCGCGGACGCTGGAGATTGCCCGCGAGATCCGGGAGCGGAGCGGCATTCCGATCCTGTTGTTCACCTATCTCAACCCGATGCTGCGGTATGGGGTGGAGCGGGCGGCGCGGGATGCGCGCGCGGCGGGCGTGGACGGGATTCTGCTGACGGATCTTTCGGTGGAAGAGGCGGGCGCCAGTTTGCAGGCGTTCCGCGAGGCTGCGCTCGACACGGTGTTTCTGGCGGCGCCCACCAGCACGGACCGGCGGATGGGGCTGGTGGCTGAGTACTGCCGAGGCTTCGTGTACCTGGTGTCGCGCGCGGGCGTGACCGGGGAGCAGGATTCGATCTCGGCGAGCCTGGGTCCGCTGATTGCGCGGGCGCGGCGTGCCACTGCCCTGCCCCTGGCGGCGGGCTTTGGAATCTCGACACCGGCGCAGGCGCGGCAGGTGGCGGAGATGGCGGAAGGCGTGGTGGTGGGCAGCGCCTTTGTTCGTATGATTGAGAAGCTGGGCGGGCCCGAGTTGGAACCGGCTCTGGAGGCTTTTGCCCGCGAACTGAAGACGGCCATGGAGGCTAAGCAGTGACAGAAGCAGCGGCACGCGCGGAGATGGGCAAGTTCCGCACGCAGATCGATAACATCGACGTGGAGATTCTGGGTCTGCTGAATCTGCGCGGCGTGATCGCCCAGGAGATCGGCGGGATCAAGCGGCGCGCCAGCCTGCCCATTGTGGAGATGGGCCGGGAGAGGCAGGTGGTGGCGAACATGGTGGAGCGGAATGGGGGTCCGCTGCCGCCGGATTCGGTGGAGCGGATTTTCCAGGCCATCATGATCGAGATGCGGAACCTGCAGTGCACGCCGGAGCCCGAGGCGTCCTAACCGGATGCGGACAGTGGCGATTGTCGGCGTGGGGCTGCTTGGCGGCTCATTCGCCAGGGCGCTTCGCGCGGCGGGATTCACCGGACGGATTGTTGGGGTGAGCAGCGCGGGTGCGATTGAGGCGGCGCTGGCGCGGGGCGTGATCGACGAGGGGCTTCCGCTGGAGGAAGCGGCGCCGCAGGCGGATCTGATCTATCTGGCCCGCGAGATCTCTCGCATTCTGGCGGTGTTGCCGGAGGTTGGGCGGCTGGTGCGTCCGGGGGCCCTGGTGACCGACGTGGGCAGCACCAAGGCGAGAATCTGCCGGGAAGCGGCCGGCCGGCTTCCGGCGGATTGCTTTTTGGGCGCGCATCCGATGGCGGGCAAGGAGACGCGCGGGGTGGAGGCCGGGGATGGGGATCTGTTCCGGGGCCGTCCCTACATTCTGACTCCCGAACGGGCCGAAATGCTGGAGCAGCCGGCGGTACGCGAGTTCACGGGCTGGCTTGGGAGGATGGGGGCTCGCGTGGTGGCGATGAGCCCTGAGGCTCACGACGCGCTGGTGGCTCGCACGTCGCATTTGCCGCAGATGGTGTCGACGGTGCTGGCTCTGGTGGCGGGGAGGCAGGCGGGGGCGGCTGGAGCGAGCGGGCCCGGGTTGCAGGATATGACCCGGCTGGCGCTGAGTTCGTATGAGATCTGGCGGGACATTCTGGAGACGAACACGGAGGAGATCGGCGCGGCGCTGGATGAGTTCATCGCCGTCCTGACCCAGGTTCGCGGCGAGTTGAGTACGGAGGCCATGGAAGGCCGTTTCAGGGAGGGGGCGGCTTTCGCAACCGAGTTACGGCGGAAGGGCCCGGAGATTAAGGATAATTTGGTCGACTAAGACTTGGCTAACTGGTGTGAGAAATTCAACGGTCAACAGCAGATTTTGGGAAACGTTTGCCTTGGGAATCGCACTATCAATATGTGACGACCGATACACTGAATCCATTCCGGGATTCGAGCAGTGTTCTCAAAACGCATCTCCTGGCGAACAGCGCGTCGTTTGAGTTGCGTTTCATGCGCCGTGGTACCGGCGTTTTTGAGGAAGGCACCCCGTCGGACCGTATCTTCTTTCTTTCTTCCGGATTGGTGAAGCTGATGCGGGCGGATAGCGGGCGGACGGTTCTGGTTGGAATTGTGCGCCCGGGCGAGTTGTTTGGCGACCAGGATTTTTTTTCAGGCGACTTGCGGGAGTCGCGGGCGGAGGTTCTGACGGACGCCGAGGTGTTTTCGATTCCACGCGAAGCGTTCATGCGGGCGCTGGAGGAGTCCCCCGATTTGTGGCGTGAGGTGGCTCTGCAGCTTGCCAACCGGACACGTTCTTTGGAGCGTCAGGTTGAACTGGTGACGCTGCACTCGGTGGAGGATCGCATCCTGCTGCAATTGAAGGACCTGGCGGGCCAGCTGGGAGCCTCGCCGATTCCGGGATTCATGGCGCCGGTGCCGCTTTCTCAGAGCGAGTTGGCAAGCCTGATTGGCGCCACACGCGAGACCACGAGCATGACGCTGAACCAGTTGCGCCGCCGCGGGCTGGTGCAAATGAAGCGGCGCTGCCTGCTGATTCCGGTGGCGAGTGCGCCGGCGGCGGTGGTGGCGGCGACCCAGGCGGCCTGACAACATTTTCTTCTCCTGACAAGGAAACCTTGCAACACCTGTGCCCTTCCGGCACAGGTTTTCTTTTTGGTGACGTTTTTAGAATCAATCAGTTAGGCAGTGGCAGGCGCCGTGCAAGAGCCGTTTGCGTATGCATCGTCTCTTGGCGCTGGCGGTCCTGGGGGCCGCCAGCTTTTTTGGCGCGCCGGACCTGAACGTGAACTCCCGGTATCTGGTCGAGTCGGCGGAGTTGAACCGGGGGAAGCGGCCGGAATCGCGGCATTCGGCCGAGATTCTGCGGTCTCTGGCGGGCAGCCGGGTGACTGCGGAGGCAATCGCTGAGGTGGAGCGGCGGCTGCGGCGGGAGTATCCGTGCTGCACGGTGCGGCATGAGATGGAACGTGGGTCGCGGCCGGAGCACGTCCGGATCACTTTCCATCTGGAGACGCGGCGGGAAACGGCGTTCGACCGGGACGGAACCCGGCTGATCTATCACTCGAAGCAGAACTGGTCCTGGCGTCTGGATGCGGATTTCGACCCTGGGCGGCACCACATTCTGGCCGGGGTGGTGACGGACAACAACTCCCTGATGGAACGGTATTCCGGGGTTCGCGGCGGCTATTTCGCCGATTTCCTGGACGGCCGGATGTCGGCGGGATTTGAGGGCCACAGTTACCGGTCCCAGTGGAACCCGGCGGTGTTGAGCCGCGTGCACGACCGGCTGGGATACTATCGCGAGCGCCGGGGGATTGGCCCCCAGATGCAGTTTCTACCCGCCCCGGGCCTGCGGGTGCAGGCGGGTTTGAGTTTCGAGAGTATCGATTTTCAGTTTCCGGCCGCGGCGCGGCTGAGCTCCCATGTTGCTTATACCACCCTGCGCTTCGTACGCACGTGGGAGCGGGGCTCGTTTCAGCATCGTCTGAACGCAGGGTACAACCTGCGCGCGGCCACCAGAAGCCTGTCGAGCGATCTGGCGTACTCACGCCACTTCGCGGATGCGCGGTACCGCCTGCGGCAGGGGCGGCAATCGCTGATCCTGACGGGGCAGGCGGGCCGGCTGACCGGCGACGCCCCGCTGTATGAGCGGTTCGTGCTGGGGAACACCACGACGTTACGCGGGTGGAACAAGTACGACGTGGCTCCACTTGGCGGAAACCGGGTGGTGCATGGAGGCGTCGAATATCGCACACACGGCGTGCGGTTTCTTTACGACATCGGAGCCAACTGGCAGGCGGGCGTGGCCCACCGCAAGGCGCGGCATTCGCTGGGCGCGGGATTCATCAAGGGCGGCACCACGGTGGTGCTGGCATTTCCGCTGCGGGCGGGAAACGTATCGCCGGTGCTGTTCATGGGGTGGGAGTTTTAGTGGCGGCGGGAAGCCTGCACGCAGCCTGGCTCCTGGTGCTGGTGCTGGGGGCGAACACGATTGCGCCGGTGCTGGATTCCAGTTCCCTGGGCGTGGCGGAGGGGAGCGTACGATTTCTGGCGGGGCGGCCGCTGGAACAACTGAAGGTGGGGGCGGCGGTGCCATTCGATCTGCAACTTACGCTCTGGAGCGGGTCCGCGGTGGTGGGCCGGGCAGCGGGCCGGTTCGTGGTGAGCTACGACCTTTGGGAAGAGCGATTCAGCGTGGCGCACCTGGGGCCGGATGGGCGGAATGCGGCGGAATCGGCGCGGGGGCAGACGGCGGGCGACGCGGAGAGCTGGTGTCTGCGGCGGCTGCGGGTGCCTGCTCCGCGCGGTGGGGCTCGATGCGGCTGCGAATCGAGATCCGGTCGCAGGACCGGCAGGCCGAGACGCCGGTGGCGGCGCTCAATTTGCCGGCCTCCCTGGTTGATCTCTTCAGCCGGACGGGGCGGGCGCAGGGGTATCGCGTGGCGGCGGAGACGGACGCGTTCCGGATGGCGGATCTGAAGGCGAGGTGAACCGCTGCGGCGCCGGCTCATTCTGATTTTTCTGGCGGCGACGCTGGCACCTTTGGCGGCGACGGTGTGGATTGGAACGTCATTGCTGGAGGTGGGCCTGCAGTCGAATGCCGTGCGCGAGTTGGATGAGGTTTCGAGGGTGCTGGAACTGACGGGGCGGGATCTCTATTCGGCCGCCCGTGAGACGCTGCGGCGCCAGGCGTCGGATGGCGCCGCGCCTTCGGCGGTGCTGCCGGCTTCCGGGGCGCGGACCGGCGAACGCTTCGAACTCCTAGGACCGGCGGGCGAGGAACTGGTGTACTACCGCCCCGTGGGAAGCTCCGTTCATGTTCACAGGATGCGGCTGAGTTCCGTGGGGATGCATCGCATCCGGACACGATACGCATCGGCGCGGTCGGCGGTGGATGAAGCGGGATCGCGGGATCTGCGGCGCGGAGTCCGGACGGCTTTCGTGGTGCTTGCGGCGGGGATCTGGGCAGGGGCCCTGGCGCTTCTGCTGTGGATGACGAATCAGTTCGCGCGGCCGCTGCATGGCTTGACGCAAGGGCTGCGGCGGGTGGCTGAGGGCGAGACCGGAGTGCGGCTGCCGGCGGCGGGGGTGAAGGAGGTCGCACGGGCGGCGGAGTCCTTCAACCGGATGGCGGAGCAGTTGGAGGCGGGGCGCGAGCGGGCTCTTTATCTGGCGCGGCTGGAGGCGTGGCGTTCGCTGGCCCGGAAGACGGCGCATGAGGTGAAGAACTCGCTGACGCCGATCCGGCTGACGGTGGGGGAGATGGTGGCGCGGCAGCAGGGCCCGGGGCAGGAGTTCATGGCGCAGGCGGCGCAGATCGTGGTGGATGAGATCAACAGCCTGGAGCGGCGGGTGCGGGCGTTCAGCGACTACTCGGCGGAGCCTGCTGTTGAGATGGCGCCGTGTTCGCTCAACCAACTGGCCGAGGAGCGCGTGTCCCTGCTGCGGGCGGCGCACCCCACCGTGCTGTTCACACGCCGGCTCACGGAGGGACTGCCCGCGGTGGCGGCGGACCCGGATCTGGTGCGCGGCATGATGACGAACCTGCTTTCAAACGCCGCGGAGGCTGCCGGAGCGGGCGGTGTGGTTCTGGTGCGCACGGAGCGTGGCGCGGCCGGGGCGGTGTTTGAAGTGCACGATTCGGGGCCTGGCGTGGGGGCCGCCGCGCGGGCCACTCTGTTCGCCCCGGCCATCTCGTTCAAGAAGAACGGCATGGGCCTGGGGCTATCGATTGTGAAGCGAAGCGCGCTGGCGTGTGGCGGCGACGTATCGCTGGTGAAAGGAGAGCTGGGCGGCGCGGCGTTCCGCGTGATGCTGCCATGGGCCCAGCCGCGGGATGGATGCCAAGAACGATTGTTACCGTCGATGACGAACCCAACATCGGGCGCTCACTCAAGCTGATCCTTGAGGGGGAGGGATACCGGGTGCGTGCCGTGTCCGGTGTGGCGGAGGCGCTGACGCTGGATTGCGCGCCGGATCTGTGGCTGCTGGATGTGCGTTTGCCGGATGGCAGTGGACTGGACCTGCTGAAGAAGCTGCGCGGGGCGGTCTCTTCCGTACCCGCGATCATGATCTCCGGCCACGCCACGATTGCCGACGCCGTGGAGGCGACGCGCGCGGGTGCGTTCGACTTTCTGGAGAAGCCGCTGGCGCGCGACCGGGTGCTGCTGGCGGTGAAGAACGCTTTATCGCAGAGCGATCTTCGGGCGGAGAATCAGCGGCTGCGCGACCAGATTGGCCCGGCGGCTCGGATGATCGGCCGGAGCGCGGCGTTTGAGCGGGTGGTGGAACAGGCAACGCTGGCGGCGCGGAGCGATGCTCGGGTGCTGCTGACTGGCGAGTCCGGGACGGGCAAGGAGTTGCTGGCGGCGCACATTCACACGGCGAGTCCGTTTTCGGGCGGCCCGTTCGTGAAGGTGAACTGCGCGGCGATTCCAGTGGAGTTGATTGAGAGCGAGTTGTTCGGGCACGAGCGAGGGTCGTTTACAGGGGCCACATCGGCGCGGCGGGGCAAGTTCGAGTTGGCGGATGGCGGGACACTGTTCCTGGATGAGGTGGGGGATCTGCATGCCAGCGCGCAGGCGAAGCTGCTGCGTGTGCTGCAGGAGGGCGAGTTTCAACGGGTGGGCGGCGAGCGCACGATCCACGTGCAGGTGCGGGTGGTGGCGGCCACACATCGCGATCTGGCACGGCTGGCGGCGGCCGGGCAGTTCCGGGAAGATCTGTACTACCGGCTGTCGGTGATGCCCATTCGCGTGCCGCCCCTGCGGGAGCGTCCGGGCGATCTGCGTCCGCTGGCGGAGTACTTTCTGGAAGAGTTCTGCGCGCGGAACAACTTTCGCTCGAAGACGTTCGACCCGGCGATCTTTGAGCCGCTGGAGCGGCACGGGTGGCCAGGCAATGCTCGCGAGTTGCGGAACATCGTGGAGCGGATGGCGATCCTTTCACCGGATGCGGTGATTGGCATGGACTCGATTCCGTATGAGGTGCGGGAGGCGGGCCCGGCGGCGAGTTCGTTGAGCGATGCGAGGGAGGCCGCCGAGCGCGAGGAGATCCGGCGGGCGCTGGAGGGGGCGGGCTGGAACGTGTCGGAGGCCGCCCGGAGGCTGGGGATTGACCGGACGAACCTGCACAAGAAGATGAGATCGCTGGGTGTGGCGCGGGTCTAGCCGGGGGAGGTGATGCACGGAACACCCCTATCTCGTGGAACTCGCGTCCAGTGCAGCCCCTGTTCGACTACCTGGAAAACGGCGATTCCCTGGATGAGTTCCTGGAGGGGTTCCCTACGATCAGCCGGGCCCTGCCATCCAGGTTCTCGAAGGAACGGTCGCGAGCGACCACGGTCACCCTCCTCCCGAATCTTCTGACTGACGCGCCAGGTACACGCGTCTTCGGTTCTTGTCGAATAGTTTCGATCAGTGCGCCGCGCAGATTTGTGGTGTACGCTTGTACACAGTGGCCGTTGAATGGGATCCTGGAAAGGCCGCGAGCAACGCTCGTAAGCACGGAGTTCGATTCGCAGACGCCATTTCCGCGCTCGAGGACGAGCGGGCTATCACGGTGCCGGACGATACCGGCGAAGAGCAGCGGTGGGTCACTATTGGAATGGACGGTCTTGCCCGAGTCTTGACCGTCGTGTACACGTGGCGGAGCGACAACATCCGAGTTATCTCGGCCCGGCCAGCCACTCCAAGAGAGCAACGGCAGTACCTGGAGAACTCATGAAGCAGGAATACGATTTCAGCAAGGGCAAGCGTGGAGCCGTGGTGCCGGTACCCACAGGGAAGACGCGTGTCACCATCCGGCTGGATCAGGACATCTTGGACTGGTTCCGCGACGAAGTGGACAAAGCTGGCGGCGGCAACTATCAGAGCCTGATCAATCTGGCGCTGCGGGATTTCGTGAGCCGAAGGCGCGAGCCGCTTGAGAACACACTTAGACGTGTTATCCGTGAAGAACTCAAGCGCGCAGGGTAGCGTCCTCGCTGTCGAGCACGTGACTCGTTCTTCATCGCCGGAACGTCCGCCGGCGCACCCGGCCGCGTCTCCGGTGGTCTCCCGTGAACTAAACTCGATTCGTATGCTCCAAGATCTTCGCCCCGCACTGGCGACCATCGCTTGGGCGCTTGACCCTTACAAAACGCCGGCCAGCCGCCATTGCGGACTCAACGCGTGAGACGCCGGGAATTCCTCACCGCGGCGGCTGCCGCATCCGCGCTCGGACAGGGCAGGCGGCCGCCAAACATCCTCTTCATCCTCGCCGACGATCTTGGCCACGGGGATCTTGGCTGCTACGGACAGAGCAAGATCAGGACGCCGAACATCGACAGGCTCGCGAACGAAGGTCTCAAGTTCACCCAGGCATACGCGGGACATGCCGTATGCGCACCCTCCCGATGCTGCCTGATGACGGGAATGCACACCGGCCATGCGACCATTCGAAACAATCACTCGCAACTCACACGCGGACGCGTCCCTCTGCGCGCGGAAGACCTGACAGTGGCCGCGCTGCTCAAGAAGGCAGGCTATGCCACCGGTGCGGCCGGAAAGTGGGGCCTCGGCGAACCGGGAACGGCCGGTGTTCCGAACCGGCAGGGTTTCGACGAGTGGTTCGGTTTCCTGAATCAGGATCACGCCGAGGATTACTATACGGACCACCTTTGGCGCAACCAAACCAAGGTGACTCTCCAAGGTAATCTGAACGGCGAAAAGCGCCAATACACGACGGACCTGTTCACGGAAGACGCCCTGCGTTTCATTCGAAAACACAAGGATTACCCGTTCTTCTTCTACCTGGCTTACACGGCGCCCCACGCCGAACTCATGGTTCCGTCTCTCGGAGAATACGCGAACGAACCTTGGACCGAAAACGACCGGAAGTACGCCGCGATGGTCTCTCACATGGACGATGGCGTCGGCCGGGTCATGGCGTTGTTGAAACAACTCAAGCTCGACCAGGACACGGTGGTGTTCTTCTCAAGCGACAATGGCGCCGGACACGCTGCCGGAATTCCGAACTTCGGCAGCACTTCCGGATTTCGCGGGCGAAAGGGCGACCTCTACGAAGGCGGTATCCGCGTGCCGATGATCGTCCGTTACAGGGGCGGCATCGCCCCCGGCACCTCCAGCCCTCAGCCTTCAGCGTTCTGGGATTTCCTTCCAACGGCGGCCGCGCTGGCGGGGGTTGACGCCCCAGCGGCCATTGATGGTGTATCCATAACCCCCGCACTGTTCGGCAGGCCGATGCCCACCCGGGATTATCTCTACTGGGAAACGAATCGCACCGGTTTCCAGCAGGCCGTCCGGATGGGTGATTGGAAGGCAATCCATCATCACAGCAACGGCCGGATCGAATTGTTCAACCTGGCCGAAGACGAGGGCGAAACACGCGATCTCGCATCGGAGAACTCGCGGATCACCGCGCGCGCACGTGAGATTTTCGCTGTCGCGCGGACGGACAATCCGGATTATCCAATCGTTCGCCCGATGAAGAGGACAGATCCTCTACGCTAGCCGCCGAGATACTCCGGCCGCGCGAGCGTGGCGCGCAGGGTGTTGCGCTTCCAGTCTTCAAGAAGCGGGCCTTTGAGGGGCTCAGCCTGCTGGCGGAGCGCGACCCGCTGGGGCTCATCGAGCGCCTTCAGGCTTTGCGCGACGCGGACATCGTCTTCAAGCTGCCCGATGGTGGTGCAGCCGATGGCCAGGCAGTGAATGGGCAGGCTGAGCGTGTATTCCAGGCACTGCCGCACGCTGAAGGATTGCAGCAGCTTCGCGTTGGCGGTGCTCTTCATGCCCTGAATGCCCATGCCGCGTTTGACGGCTTCCGGCAGCACGATCTTCTCGAAGCTGAGATAACCGGGATCGGCGATGTGGAGCGGCATCAGGATGGTGTCGTAGTTCTGATAACGCCGCAGCATTTCCGCGTGTACGTTCGGATCGTGGTGGCCGGTGAAGCCGATGAAGCGGCATTTGCCGGCCTTCTTGGCGGCTTCGAAAGCTTCGATGGCGCCGCCGGGGCTGAAGATGCGATCGACGTCGGCCGGCTGGGCGACGGAGTGGATCTGCCAGAGATCGATGTAATCGGTCTGAAGGGCCTTGAGCGACTCGTGGAGTTCGGCCTCGGCTTCCTGTTTTGTCCGTTTGGTGGTCTTGGTGGTGAGGAAGACTTTCTTGCGGAAGGGCTTGAGCACCGCGCCGTAGACCTCTTCCGAGCGGCCGCCCCAGTAACTCCGCGCGTTGTCGAAATAGTTCAGGCCCAGTTCGTAGGCGCGCAGGGTGACGGCCTTGGCGTCCTCATAGCTGATGAGCGGAAAGCGTCCGCCGGCCTGGCCGATAACGGTGAGGTTTTCACCCGTCTTGCCGAAGACGCGCTTGGGGACATCGCCCGCCTTTACCTTGGCGGCGCGGGACGGCACGGCCGCCGCACCCGCGAATGCGGAACCAACAAAGACTCTACGTTTCATGGATGGTCACCTGGACGCCATTCTACCTGACGCGGCGAAGCGCCGGGGGCAGGATTGCGGCACCATGGAAAGGTTGTAATGGAAGGATTGTGATGAAACCTCTGATATTCGCCCTTTCCGCGACCCTGGCGGCAGCGCAGGTGAAGCCGATTCGGGGATTTCCCGAGCCGCAGTGGCAGGCGCAGCATCAGCGTGAGGCAAAGCTGCGTGGCCTGGCCGAGGCGCCGCGCGTTGAAACCTACATCAAGCGGATGACGGAGAAGCCCCATCACGCCGGGAGTGTGGGATCGCGCGAGGTGGCGGACTATGCGCTGGGCCTGTTCAAGGAGTGGGGCCTGGACGCGAAGATCGAGGTGTTCGAGGCGCTGCTTCCCTTCCCCACGGCGCGCACGGTTGAGATGACGGCGCCGGTGCGGCATCAGTTATCGCTGGCGGAGACCGTCTTGTCCTCGGACCCCGATTCAGGCGACGCGGACCAGCTTCCCACCTACAACGCCTATTCCGCGACGGGCGACGTGACGGCGCCGCTGGTCTATGTGAACTACGGCATTCCGGAAGACTACGCGACGCTCAAGAAACTGGGGATCGATGTGAAGGGCAAGATCGTGATCGCGCGCTACGGGCGTAGCTGGCGCGGCACAAAGGCGAAGGTGGCGCAGGAGAACGGAGCCGTGGGGTGCCTGATCTATTCGGATCCGCGCGAGGACGGGTACTTCCAGGGCGACGTGTATCCGAAGGGTCCGTACCGGCCGGAGCAAGGGGTGCAGCGCGGGAGCGTGCTCGACATGCCGGTGCAGGTGGGGGACCCGCTGTCGCCGGGCTGGGCGTCGGAGCCGGGCGGGAAACGCCTGGAGCTTTCGCAGGCCACGACGATCATGAAGATTCCGGTGCTTCCGATTTCGTACAAGGAAGCCCGGCCGCTGCTTGAGCAGTTGGGCGGCCCGGTGGCGCCGGAGGCCTGGCGGGGCGCGCTTCCGTTGACGTACCACATTGGGCCGGGCGAGGCGACGGTCCACATGAAGACGGATTTCGACTGGACGTCGAAGCCGATGTACAACGTGGTGGCGGAGATCCGCGGGTCGGCGTATCCGGATCAGTGGGTGATCTACGGCAACCATCACGATGCGTGGGTGAATGGCGCGAGCGATCCGGCAAGCGGCGCGGCGGTGGTGCTGGAGACGGCGAGGGCGCTGGCGGAGTTGAAGAAGCAGGGATGGCAGCCGCTGCGGACGATCAAGCTGATTCTGTGGGACGGGGAGGAGTTCGGCCTGATGGGGTCGACGGAGTGGGTGGAAAAGCACCTGCCGGAGTTGAAGGAAAAGGCGGTGGCGTACATCAACTCGGATTCGAACGGGAAGGGCCGGCTGGGCGTGGGCGGGTCGCCGATGGTGGAGGAGTTCATGCTTGAGGTGGCGCGGGACAACACGGATCCGGCCACGGGCAAGCCGATTGAGTTCCGCGGGCGTGGGGCGGGACAGCCCGGGCTCGGCCCGCTGGGGGCGGGTTCGGATTATGTGGCTTTCGTCCATCACGCCGGGATCGCTTCTTTCAACGCCGGATTCGGCGGCGAGGGCGGCGGTGGCACCTATCATTCCATCTACGATTCGTTCAACTGGTACAAGCGCTTCATCGATCCGGATTTCCGCTACGGCAAGGCGCTCACCAGCGTCATGGGTACGATGCTGCTCCGTCTGGCGGATGCCCCGGTGGTGCCGTTCGAGTATGGCCGCGTGGCCTCGACGGTGGCATCCTACATCGAAGATATTCGTAAGCAGAAGGAGATGGCGGCGAAGCTCGATTTCAGGAAACTGGAAGCGGAACTGGCGCGCTTGAAGAACGCTTCGGCGCAGTATGAGAGTGCTTTGGCGGCGGCCTTAAAGCGCGGCCCTGCGCCATCGGCGGCGGTGGGGGCGGCCAATGCCGTGGTGTACCGGGCGGAGCGGTCGCTGACCGCGACGGAGGGGTTGCCGGGCCGGCCCTGGTACAAGCATCAACTGTTCGCGCCGGGGCTGTACACCGGCTACGGAGCCAAGACGTTGCCGGGGGTTCGCGAGGCGGCGGAAGGATCGAGATGGGAGGAAGCGGCGCGGCAGATGGAGACAGCCACGCGGGCGATCGCGGCCCTGGTGGAGCAGGTGAACACGGCGGCGCGCATGCTGCGATCGCTGTGACGGGATGGGCGAATCAGGCGGCCGCACGTGCCGACGGCGGCTTGCACTACAATAGCGCCATAGCATTTTGAGGGAGGTTTCGCACCATGCGAACACCGGTCGCTTTTTTTCTCGCGGCTTCGGCCGCGCTGGCGCAGACGGGCAACGGCAGCATCCAGGGCACGGTGAAGGATGCCACGGGTGCGGTGGTTCCCAAAGCCAAGGTGACGGTGACTCACACCGCAACCAACCGCGAGTTTGGTTCCGAGACGAATGAAATTGGCTTCTACCTGTTCCCGGCCATGCAGGCAGGCGCGTACGGCATCTCCGTGGAGATGGCGGGCATGGAGACCTGGAAGGGCAGCCTGACGCTGGCGGCGGGGCAGGCGGCGGCGATCGAGACGGTGCTGAAGCCGGGGTCCACCGCGACGTCGGTGACGGTGGCGGGCGACGTTACGCCGTTGTTGACAACCACAAACGCCACCTTGAGCACGGTGCTGGAGCGCGAACGCATCGAGCAGCTTCCGTTGAACGGGCGGTTCATCACGAACCTGCTCTACATGACGACGCCGGGCGTGGAGGCGGGGTCCGTGCCGCGCGTCTACGGGTTGCGGTATGCGACGGAACTGCTGCAGGACGGCGCGGTGCTTGAGAATCGCGAATGGCAGTCGATTCCGGCACGGCCGCCGGGGCTGGATACCATCGCGGAGTTCCGGTCCGAGACCAACAACTCGTCGGCGAAGTTCAACCGGCCGGGCACGTTCATGATCACCACGCGGTCCGGAACCAACGAGTGGCACGGAAGCCTGTTTGAGACCATGCGCAACTCCGGGTTTGGGGTGGCGCGGGCGCGGCAGGATTTTTACCTGAAGCCGCCGCATCTGGTGCGCAACGAGTTCGGCGCCTCGCTGGGCGGCCCGGTGTTGTTGCCCAAGTACGACGGGCGCAACCGGACGTTCTTCTTCTTTGCCTATGAGGGTTATCAGTTGCGGCAGGCGGCCACGCGAAGCATCGCGGTGCCGACGCCGGCGATGCGCGAGGGCGATTTCAGCGGCCTGATCGACGTCCAGGGCCGCCGCATTCAGCTTTACGATGCTCTCACCACGGGCGCACGGCCGGACTGGACACGGTTGCCGTTCAGCAACAACCGGATTCCGATTGCGCGGCAGACGCCGCTGGCGAAGTACCTGTATTCGGTGACGCCGCTGCCCACCCGCGACGACAATCCCCTGGTGGGACCGAACTGGTTTGGCCCCGATTTCAACAACACGCGCCAGCACACGGAGACGCTGCGTATCGACCATAAGGTGAATGACGGGAACCACCTGTTCTTCCGTTATTCGCACAGCCCGGCGCGGACGGAACGGACGAACGATCCGTTTGGCGGGTCGCCGACGACGCTCGACAGGCGGGCCAATGCGTTCATCGACAGCCAGGTAAACGACTCAGGGATCGCGAACTGGACGCACACGTTCTCGCCGACGTTCTTCAGCGAGACACTGGTGACGGTGGCGCGCGACTACCGGGGCCAGTTGCCGTTCACCGGCACCGAGGAGATCGCCTCCGGGCTGGGGCTTCCGAATCCCTTCAAAGGCGTAGGGTTCCCGCGCATTCCGACCTCCATGTCTTCCTCGACCGGCCCTGGAATGGCCTATGACTCGTCGATCAACCCCACCATCAACTACGGGATCATTTTCAACGTCGATCAGAACTTCACCAAGATCATCGGCCGGCATGAACTGCAGTTCGGCGCGCGGGTGCGCTATGAGAAGTTGGACACGCTGAACGACCAGCAGATTTCGCAGGGCCAGTTGGATTACGCGAACGTGGGCCCGACAGGGCTGTACGACCCGACCTCGGGCAGCGCCTTCGCCCCCCGTCCGCTCACCGGGCACACGTCGGCGAACTTCTTTCTGGGCTATGGCACGTATCAGGCGCGATTCAACCGCAGTTGGTATCGTCCGCGCGTCCACGAACGGGCTGCCTACATTCAGGACAACTTCAAGGTGAACTCCCGTCTGACGCTGAACCTGGGCCTGCGGTACGAATACAACAGCCCGGTGAACGAGCGCGACCGCTCATTGTTCGGTTTCGACGAACAGAGCAAGACCATGGTGATTCCACGTCCGATCGACGATTTGGTGCAGCAGAAGAACATTCTGCCCGCCATCTACGACGCCTACCGGAACCTGGGCGTGAAGTTCAAGCCCCGGAGCGAGACGGATCTTCCGCCGGGGCTGGTGTATTCAAACCTGTGGGACTTTGGCCCCCGGGCCGGGTTTGCGTACAGGATGAACACGGGGGCGCGCACCATCGTGGTGCGCGGCGGCTATTCGCTGTTCGCGTATCCGGAGTCGCTGCGGCTGTTTTCGGGCCAGATTGCCAATTCGATGCCTTCGCTTGGAACGATCATGAACAACCCGAACGCGGCGGAGCAGAGCCCGGACGGATTGCCGAATTTTCTGCTTCGCAGCGCGCCCGCGGTGATTGCCGGGGTGAACTCGCAGAACGCGCTGGATGTGAGCCGGGTTTCAGGCATCACACGCGGCAGCGGCACGCTGTATTACATGAATCCGCGCCAGCCCACGGCGCGCGCATCCGAGTGGAATCTGTTCGTTGAGCGGGAGATGTTCCGCGACACGGTGCTGAAGGTGGGCTACGTGGGAACGCATGGATTCCGTATGTCGCAGTGGTACAGCTACAACGACAATCCACCGGACTACGTGTGGTTCACGCGCACCCGCCAGCCGTTGCCCACGGGGGCGTTCGCGGCGGTGGCCCGGCGGCCGTTCGACCAGGAGGTTTACGGCGGAATGCAGCGGTATCAGAAGACGGGCTGGTCGAACTTCAACGGCATTCAGGTGGAGTTCGAACACCGGTATTCGAAGGGATACGCCTTCCAGGTGTTCTACGTGATGAGCAACGCACTGCGTGTGGCGGGAGATGGCTGGCGGGACGATACGCTGCGCCCCGCGGCATTCTACGCCGACGGGATTGTGCCCGCCGACGATCAGGCCCGCAACCGCCTGCTCTATTACCGGCGTGACACCGGGATTCCCAAGCACCGCGTGAATTGGAACTTCCTGGTGGATCTGCCGGTGGGCAAGGGCAAACCGGTGGCGCGGAATGCCGGAAAGGCGTTGAACGCGCTGATCGGCGGATGGCAGATTGCCGGAAACGGCACGCTGACCAGCCGCTACATCCAGCTTCCGACCGGAAACTGGGGCCCGATCAACGGCGTCGAATACTACGGCAAGCAGTACCCGGTTCAGGATTGCCGCAGCGGCGTCTGCTACGACGGCTGGCTGGCCTGGAACGGCTACATTCCGGCCAATCGCATCAACAGCACGGACGCGCGCACAGGGCGGCCGAACGGCGTGATGGGCGTGCCGGCGAACTACAAGCCGTTCCAGACGCCGATCATTCCCATTCCGGCGAACGGCGGATCGCCCACCGATCCGAATTTCGGCTTCTACGACACGAACACCGTGCTGGTGCCCCTGGCCAATGGGACCCAACAGCGCACCACGTTCAACACAGGCCTGCATCCGCTGCAGAACCAGTTCATGTTGGGACCGATGATCTGGAACATGCAGGCGTCGGTGTTCAAATCCGTGGCACTCACCGAATCGGTGTACCTGCGGCTGAACGTGGACTTTCTGAACAACCTGTTCAACATGCCGGGCACAACGATGCCCGACGGAAGCGGCGTGATCACCAACCGTCTGTCGGCGAACTCGCCGCGTGTTCTGCAGGTGACCATGCGCCTCACGTGGTAGCGCCTCACGTGGCGCCTCACGTGGTAGCAATAGCTCTGCTGCTGTTCCAGGATGCCGCGGCGCGGGCGTCGCGGCTGGTGGACGCCGCGGTGGAGCTGTCGAACCGGGGCCAGTTTCCGGCCGCGGCGGCGCGGCTGGTTGAAGCCTTGTCGATGGATGCCCGCAACGCCGAGGCCCACTATCTGCTGGGGCTGATCCGCCAGCAGGATGGGCGGGCGGGGGCGGCGATGGAGTCCTTTCGCGCTGCGTTGAAGGTCAACCCGGCCTATGGCCAGGCTCAGGCACGGGTGTGCGAACTGGAGACGGCGGCGGCGCGCGGCCGGGAGGCAGGCTACGCGGAGGCACTGGCCACATGCCGGCGGGCGGCGGCGCTGGACCCTCGCGATGCGGAGCCGCTGGTTCATGCCGGTTGGCTGCAGGGCCGGCTGGGACAGCATGCCGCCGCGATTCAATCCTTGCGGGCGGCGCTGCGGCGGAACCCGGCCCTGCCCGGGGCGCGGCTGGAACTGGCCATGGCGCACGTTGAAAGCGGCGCCGTGGAACAGGCCGTGCCGCTGCTGAAGCAGGCTCTGCAGGCCCGTCCGGCCGATGCCGGCGTGCGGTTTCAGTTGGGGGCGGCTCTGGCGAAATCGAAGGAAGGGTGCGCGGCGGCGGTGCCGTATCTTGAGGCGGCAACGCCGAGCTCGCAGCAGCAGTTCGTGCTGGCCGGCTGCTACAGGAAACTGGGGCGGAACGAGGAGGCAGCGGCGGCGCTGGCCCGTGTGGCGGAAGATCGTGAGGCGGCAAACGCCCGGGCGCAGGCCCGATATCAGGCGGCGGTGGCGCACCGGAAAGCAGAGTCCGGGGATGTGGAAGGCGCGGTGCCGGCGTATCGCGAGTCGCTGCGGCTGGCCGCGGATGAGGGTGTGAAGATCGATCTGGCGGTGGCGCTGCTCAAGACCGGCCGCCCGGCCGAGGTGTTGGAGCTGCTGGCGGGCGACGGGCGCCCCGTGGCGCTGTACCAGACGGCGCTGGCGCTGGGCCGGCAGGACCGGCACCGTGACGCGAAGCAAGCGTTGGAAAAGGCGATCGAAGGGCGTCCGGGATTCGTCGAAGCCTGGTACCAGCTTGGCGTGACGCTGCACTTGCTGGGTGACGGAACGGCGTCCGGGCGGGCTTTCGATCGAGCGGTGGAGTTGCGGCCCGACGACCCGGCGTTGCGGCGGCGCCCGTAGGCCTCAGGGGCGGTTAAGAATCCGGATGTCTTCCCAGATGTACCAGAGGCGGCGTTTGGGCACCCAAAAAAAGAGACGGAGTTTCCCGGATTTCGAGTTTTGCAGCCGGTCAAATCCGCCCCATACGGAGGACGAGCACGGCTCCCGAATGATAAGAACCGGCCACGGCAGAGAGGCGGAGTGGGTGTATACTGTTTCGAATCGGGAGCCAAGAATGGAAATTCTGGAAAGCCATTCGCGCGATTGTGGCCTGCCTCATAGGAAGCAGGCATCGGCTTCCGAACCGTTTGACACTTTTCGGAGGGAATTCTGATGATTAAGAGCGCTTTGGTTTTATTATTAGCCGCTATCCCGGCTTGGACTGCATTCAACCTGGACACCGGCAATGCACCGGTGGAAATCATCATTCCTGCCGTTGCGCCTGTCATCTTCACCGACATTTCGCCGTCCGGTGCCGACGCTACGCTGGTGCTTCGGGCGACCACACTGATACCTAAAGCCGGATGAACAATTCAAGCAACTGCGCGCGAACAGCTCCGCCAGGCGCCAATGTCAGGATGACGGCGTCGGGGTTGCCGGATTTCTGCTGGCGGCTCAACGCTGCGCCTTGCGGAATCTCCACTAGAAACCGGCCGGCGTAGGATTCACCGGTTTTTGTATCCGCGCCGTGCATGAAGCATCCCTGCCATTGATGTTCGGCGAAAAAGATCTGCCCCGATGGATTCGCCGTGATGGAGCCGTTGCGCAGGTTGAACAGCATCTTCTCCGCATCGGCGCCGTGATAGAGCTCTTTTGCCGCCATTCGTTGCTCCTTTAAGTCAGAAATTCAGTTTCACTCCAAGCTGAATATCCCGCGGCTCGCCGGCGGCGGAGATCCGGCCGCCCTGCGGCAGGTTCACGTTGCGGTCGGGCAGCGCGAATGCCGGCGTGTTGGTGAAATTGAACATCTCCGCGCGGAATTCGATCCGGAATCGCTCGCGCACGTAGAAGTTCTTCCCGATCTTCAGATCGAGGTTTCGAGCGGGTGGTCCGTAGAGGATTCCGCGACCGGTGTTGCCGTAAGTGAATTGCGCCGGCAGCGAAAACGCCGACGTGTCGAACCAGCGCGCGATGCTGCGGGCACTGCCGGAAAGCGCTCCGCTGCCCACACGGTCGGGCCGGTTGGGCGTGCCCGTGTTCGTGATGTCCGCTGTGATGGCCGGAGTGAACGGCAGGCCGCTACGGCTCGACACGATGCCGCCCACCTGCCAGCCGCCGAGGATCCAATCGGCGGGTCCGGCATGATTCAGCCAGCGCCGCCCTTTACCGAACGGCAGGTCGTACACCGTCGACACGATAAGCTGGTGGCGCCGGTCATAGGCCGAGCTGCCGCGGTTTCCGGAGATGTCGTAAATGTTGGGATAGCCTGCGCTGTTGCCGTTGTAAGTCTCATCGACGTTGTCGATGGCATGTGACCAGGTGTACGCCGTGAGCACGGTGAATCCTTTGCTGTAGCGCTTCTCTACCTTCGTGGTGAACGCCTGGTAGTTGGAATCGCCCAGTGCCTGGGGCAGTGTGACGTTGCTGAAGAACGGGAACGGGCGGCGGGCCGGAATCCCTCCCGGTCCGGGCGTAAGCGGCTGGTTGTAATTCGAGAAGATATGCAGGTGGCGCGATCCGTTTCCGATGTAGGAGAGCGTCACCAGCGTATCAAGAGGCAACTCACGCTGGACGTCGAAGAACCACTGCATCGAGTATTGCGTGGGCATGCGCCGGTAGGCCGCGCGCCCCACGGAATTCGGACGCAGTTCCTTCGCTGGCAACAGCCCCGCGGGGAATCCGGTGGCGACGAACGCCGCCGGCGCGCGAAGCCTGTCGGTCGGCAGCCCGATCTCGGTCCAGTCCGGCGGCTGGTGGAAGAAACTCGCCGAGCCGTCGTGTGAGATGTGATCCGCCTGGCCGAAGAAGGTGCCATAGCCTGTGCGGATCACCGTCTTGGGCGTGGCCTGATAAGCGAGGCCGATGCGCGGCGCGAAGTTGGCCCTGGGAATTTCACAGCCGCAGTCGCCTGTGCTCTTCGGCTCCACGATGCGGAACTGCGTGGGTGAATCGAACTCCACGCGGCTTACGGGCGTATCGCGGAAAGAGGGCTGGCCGATCGAATCCCAGCGCAGGCCCAGGTTCAGCGTGAGCCTGTTGCTGATCTTCCAGTCATCCTGCAGGAAGGCGGCGAAGTTCAGCACGACTGCTGTTTCGCCATTCGCCGTGCCGATGTTGGCCGCCGACGCCCAGCCGAGCAGCATGTCGGCCAATCCGTCACCGGTGTTGCCGCGGCTCTGGGGACTCTGCGAAAACGCGCCGTCGAAGGCATACTGGCCCCGCGTGAAGCGCACGGCGCGGCGGTACATATCCTCGCGGCGAAACTCGAAGCCGGCTTTGAGGAAGTGGCGACCTTGAATCTTCAGGATGGAATCGCCGATGTGGATGACGTCGATGTTGTTCTGATTGGGCCAGAAGTTGCGCGGGCCGACCTCGGAGTACCCGATGGGGCTGAAGCGAGTGAAGCCGCGATCGTTGTCTTTGCCCAGATTCGGAATGCCCTTCAACCCGAAGCGCTCGAAGTAGTTCTCGGTCCACGGAATATCGAGCAGTCCGTTGATGCGCGAGAAGCCGAACCTCAATTCATTGCTCAGCGAAGACGACACCGTGGAGTTCAGCGAGCCGGCCACGTTGTGGCCGATAAGCCCGATGGTCTGCCAGGTGGCCCCGTCCGCCGGCAGCGGCAGGTTTCTAAATTATGCACCGATGGAGACGCGGGCCACCTGAGTGATCGGCGTCGCGTCGGTGCTTGATCGGGCTGTTGACTTGGCGTAGCGTCTTGCTGAGGTGATGTTTTCCGGTGCCTCTCTGTAAGCGA
>VFZY01000079.1 GCA_016870915.1 Acidobacteriota bacterium
ACCTGATTGCGGGATAGCGCTGCACGCGCGGAGCGTGGTTTTCCGGCGGGCGGGTCCGTTACAATGGACCCATTCACCATGACACGCAACAAGCTGTTACCTCTGCTATTGGCCTGCGCCGCCTGCGCCTGGCCTGAGACCAAGGTCCTACGCGGATTCACGCTGATTGACGGCACGGGGGCGGCGGCCAAGCCGAATTCGGCGATGATCGTCACCGACGGCAAGATCACCTGGGTGGGCGCGAATGGCGCGCTCAAAGCCCCGGCGGGGGCGGAGACGGTGGATTTGACCGGCAAGTTCGTGATGCCGGGCATCATCAACCTGCACGGGCACATCGGGAACACGGTGGATCTGGCGCAGGATCCGAAGAACTTCACGCGGGCGAATGTGGAGAAGCATCTGCGCACGTATTCGTCGTATGGCGTGACGACGATGATTTCGATGGGCAGCGAGCAGCCGCTGGTGTGGGAGATCCGGGATGGGCAGCGGAAGGGGCGGCCGAACATGACGCGGCTGTTCACGGCCGGCCGCGGGTTTACCGGCAAGGCGGGATATCCGACGACGGCGCCGGGGATGAAGGGCGTGCCGTTTGAGGTGGACACGGTGGCTGATGTGGAGAAGGCGTTGAATGAGCTGGCGCCGCACAAGCCGGACATTGTGAAGATCTGGGTGGACGATCATCTGGGGAAAGAGCGGAAGATCCCGTTTGACCTTTCGAAGGCGATCATCGACGGGGCGCACAAGCGCGGCATCAAGGTGGCGGCGCACATCTTCTACCTGGACGATGCGAAGAAGCTGGTGGCGGCGGGGCTCGACATGCTGGCGCATTCGGTGCGGGACAAGCCGGTGGATGCGGAGTTGATCGGGCTGATGAAGCAGAAGGGGGCGTGGCAGGGCGCGGCGACGTTCACGCGTGAGCTTTCGATGTATGTGTTCGCGAAGCCGCCGTCGTGGATTGACGATCCGTTCTTCACGCGGGGGACGAACGCGGGGGTGATCAAGACGCTGAAGTCGCCGGAGTATCAGAAGCGTGTGGCGGGGAACGCGGAGAATTTCGAGTATCAGAAGTTCCTGAAGACGGCGCAGCAGAACATGAAGAAGCTGTACGATTCCGGGGTGAACGTGGGCTTTGGGACGGACACGGGTCCGCCGGCGCGGTTCCTGGGATTCTATGAACACCTGGAGATGGATCTGATGGTGGAAGCCGGTTTCACGCCGGCCCAGATCATTCAGATTTTCTCGAAGAACTCGGCGCGTTTTCTGGGCCGGTCGGGGGATCTGGGGACCCTGGAAGTGGGCCACTGGGCGGATCTGGTGGTGTTGAGTAAGAATCCGCTGGAGAACATCCGGAATGCGCGTGCGATCGAGAAAGTCTACGTGGCCGGGAACGTGGCGAACTGACTTGGCGGCCGGTGGTGAAACTGAGCAGGCGGGATCTGGTGGCTGGCGCGGGCCCGGCGCTTCTGGCGCAGGGCGGGGCGCGGCTGTCTGTGGGCTGCCAAACGAACGCCTGGCGGTTTGATCCGAACGACTTCGCGGCGTTCACGGGTGTGCTGAAGTCGATTGCCCGGCTGGGGTATTCGGGCTTTGAGACCGGGTTCCGGAACATCATGGGCCGGTTTCCCGATCATGTGGACGAAGCCCGGCGGGCGATTGCGGCGACGAAGCTGGTGTTCACGGGATGCCACATTTTCCTGACGGAGTATGACCCGGTGACGGGGGTAGCTCCACAGAAGCTGGGTTACGGAGTGGCGGACGCGGCGGCAAAGCTGGGTGCGCAGAGGCTGATTCTAAGCGGGCGGGCTTCCGTGAACCGCCAGCAGATGTGGGCGAAGGCGAAAGCTCTGGGCGAGTATGGCCGGTATTGCCGGACGCGGGGCCTGGGGCTGTCGTATCACAACCACTGGCCGGAGTTCGAGAACGGCGGCATGGAGATTGGCGAGTTGCTGCAGGAGAGCGACCCGGCGCTGGTTTCCTTCGTTGTGGACGCGGGCCACGCCTCAAGGGCGAAGGCGGACGTGGCGGGGTTTTTCGCCATGCACCGGGCGCGGATTGCGGGTATCCACTTCCGCGATTTCAGGGGCGGGGCGCAGGTGCCGCTGGGCGAAGGCGAGACGGATTACGGACCGTTGGCGGCGGCGATCCGGCAGCATGGCTGGAAGGGTTGGGCGCTGGCGGAAGAGGAGCGCGAGGACGGGTCAAAGCCGGGCGAGAGCGCGGCGGGACCGGCGCGGGGTCATTTCCGGAAGCTCTTGGGGGTGTGACGATGGACGTGAACCGGCGGCGATTCGGGAAGGCTCTGCTGGGCGGGGCGGCATCGTACGGGCGGATTGTGGGCGCGAACGAGCGCCTGGGGTTCGCGCTGGTGGGCAGCGGGCGGCGCGGGCGGGACGTGATGAAGGCGTTTCTGGGCACGGGACGGGCGCATCTGGCGGTGATCGCCGATGTGTACAACGTGCAGCGGGACCGGGCCCGGCAGGCTCTGGGCACGGCGTTGGAGGTGGCTTCCGACGAAGAGGCGCTGGCGAAGCCGGGGGTGGACGCGGTGTTGATCGCTTCCCCGGACCATCTGCATCTTTCGCAGGCGTCGCGGGCGCTGCGGGCGGCCAAGCACGTGTTTCTTGAGAAGCCGATGGTGCACAGCTTCGAGCAGGGGGCGGCGCTGCGGGGCGAGGTGCATCAGAGCGGGCGCGTGTTGCAGGCGGGGCAGCAGCAGCGGAGCGGAGCGCACTACCTGGAGGCTCGCGAGCGGTACTTTGCCTCGGGGCGCATTGGCAAGGTGGCGATGGTGCGGACGAACTGGTCGAACTTTCCGTGGCAGACACGGCGGATCGCGCCGGGGCCGAAGCCGGGGGGGCTCGACTGGCGGCGGTTTCTGGGACCGGCTCCGTATGTGCCGTGGTCGTTTGACCGGTACGATGCGTGGCGCTACTTTCCGGACTATGGCGGGGGCGTGCTGGCGGACATCTTCACGCATTGGGCGGACGTGGCGCAGTGGTTCATGGGCGATGCCTCACCGGTGCAGGCGACGGCGCTGGGCGGCATTTATCAGTTGAACGACGGACGCGGCAATCCCGATACGGTGAATGCGATTGTGCAGTACAAGGGCTGGAACCTGAGTTTTGAGAGCACGGTGCTGCCGGTGCGCGACGACCGGCCCACGGTGGTGTTCCATGGCACAGGCGGCACGCTGGACATTGCGCGCGATGGGTATGTCTTCACACCGGCGCAGGGCGCGGTGGAGCAGGCCAAGGCCACGGGCAGCCTGGAGGCGGCGCATGGGAACAACTTTTTCGACGCCGTTGTGAAGGGAGCGGTGCTCAATTCCGGCGTGGAGGTGGGCATTGAATCCTGCCTGCCTCAGATGATGGCGCGGGCTTCCTACTGGACGCGGCGCATGGTGCGTTTCGACGCGCACAAGAATGAGATTCAACCCGAGTAAATCATGTCTTCCTATTCGATCCCTCCGGCCACTTCTTCCATCCTTCCGGCGGTTCTGATCCGCCATGAGCAGCCCGGTGTCACGTTCCGGCAGCGTTTCACGCCCGGGCCGGGGAATCTACAGTTTCTGACGTGCGGCGAGTTCGACCTGCCCGGGCGGTCGGAATCGCAGAGCTACTGCCTGGCGGACCGGGAGAGCCTGTTGTTCATGTGGAAGGGCTCGATGGTGGTGGAGGTGGCCGGGCGCGACCATTGCCTGGGCACGTATGACACGCTCTATGTTCCGCGCGGGGCGGCATTCCGGCTGCGGAATGAAGCGGCGGAGCCGGCGCGCGCGATTCAGTGCACGGCGCCGGCGGAGAACGCGCACCCGGTGTTTCATTCGCGGTTCGCGGAGATGTCGGCGGATGAGAGCCGGATCCGGCGGTTGAAGGGGAAGAACGTCTACCTGATGTTCGATGTGGGTGAGAAGGCGGACAAGCTGGTGGCGGGGTATACGTTCTTTGAGCCCTACGCACGGTCCTGGCCGCCGCACAATCACACGGACCAGGAAGAGGTGTATGTGTTTATCAAGGGGAAGGGGTCGATGGAGGTGTACGAATCGCCGGAGACGCTGACCTTTGTGCACAACGTGAATGAGGGGGATATGGTGACGATTCCCTTCCTCAACTATCACCCGGTGTTTTCGCAGGAGGAGCCGCTGGAGTTCATCTGGTGCATCGCGGGCGAGCGCTATTGGGTGGGCGACAAGAACAAGGACTTCATGAAGGGCACGGCGGATTCGATCACGACGTAGGGGCTGCGCCTACCAGCGGGCAAAGACGCGGGCGAAGGCGTCGATAGTGTCCGAAGCGTCCCGGGCATCGTGAGCGCAGGAGGTGTAGAGGCGCCCGTCGGGAAGGATGGAGATGCCTTCATCGAGCAGAGCGAGGACGCAGCGTTTGAGGGCTTCGGCGTCGTTCCGGAAGAGGTCGCGGTATTCAGCCGGGGGATCGCCGGTGCGGAAGTGGAGCGAGAAGGCGCAGCCGAAGCCGTACACCTGCAGGGGCACGCGATGGCGCTGGGCGGCGTTCTGAATGCCGGCCATCAGTTCACGGCCCAGTTCATTGGCTTGGTTGAGAATCGCGCCCTGGTTGGCGGCGAGGGCGTCGAGCGTGGCATTGGCCGCGGCCATGACGATGGGGTTGCCGTTGAAGGTGCCGCCGAAGGCGACGCCGCCGGTGAGCATGAGGCTCATGAGGTCGCGGCGGCCGGCCACGGCGCTGAGCGGGGCTCCGCCGGCCATGGCCTTGCCGAAGGTCGCCAGATCCGGGGTGATTCCATAGAAGCCCTGAGCGCCGCCCAGGCTCATGCGGAAGCCGGTGATCACTTCATCGAAGATGAGGAGCGCGCCGTGGGAGCGGGCGACGTTGGCGACGGCGTCGAGAAATCCGTCCTGGGGCAGGATGCAGCCGCTGTTGCAGAGAACGGGCTCCATCATGACGGCGGCGATCTCGCCGGGGTGGCGGCTGAAGGCGGCTTCCACGCTTTCGATGGAGTTCCAGCGGGCGATGGCGACGGAATCGAGGGCGGCGGGCACCTGGCCCGCGGAGCCAGGCACTGCGTTGGGCGCGGCGGGATCGCCGACGGCCGATTCCGAAGGCTTGTAGCTGATGAGGGCGGAGTCCATCCAGCCGTGATAGTGGCCTTCGAACTTAAGGATGCGGGTGCGGCCGGTGGCGGCGCGGGCCAGCCGCCAGGCCAGTTGCACGGCTTCGCTGCCGCTGGAAGAGTAAGCCACCAGGCCCGCGCAGGGCACGGCCTGCTGGATCTTTTCGGCGACCTGGAATTCTAGCTGGTGCTGGGCGCCGTAGGTGAAGGCTCCGGAGGCGGCCTGTTGCACGGCGAGCGAAAGGGAGGGCCACTTGTGGCCGAGGATGTTGGGGCCCCAGGCGAGCGTGTAGTCGATGTACCAGTTGCCATCGACATCGAGGAGCTTTGAGCCCACGGAATCGGCGAAGTAGAGCGGGCGGGGATGCTTGGCGCGGAACGGGCTGCTGACGCCGCCCACCAGCGAGCCCTGGGCGCGTTCGAGCAGTTCCTGCGATGTTCGCGAGCGGGAAACGGAGGTATCAACCATTAGCCAATTGAATCACACGTGAGCGTCCGAATCCCAACCATAGCCCGACGGCGAGTCCGATGGCGGTGAGGGCGGCGCCCAGGTAAACTCGCGTGGGCCGGTACGTGAATTCGATGCGGTGCTCGCCTTTTTCGGCGACGACGCCGCGGATGAGGCCGTAGGCGGCGTGGATGGGGACGGGCTTGCCGCCGACGGTGGCCTGCCAGCCGGGGAAATCGATGTCGTTGAGGATCACCATGCCGCGGCAGTTCATGCGGGCGCGGAGGACGACACGCTGGGACTGGCGGGTTTCGAGGGTGACTTCGTCGTCCCGGCAGGATTCGAGATTGAGGTCGGGGCCCAGGTAATAGACGGCGTGGTGGAAGTCGAAGCCGCGTTTGCGCATGAAGGTCTTGAGTTCGTCCCGGGTGTTGAGGGCGAAGAGGGAGTGCGCGGCCCAGGCCCGGGGCATGGCTTTGGGTTCTTCGTAGATGTTGACGCCGTTCCTGCCGGTGAAGACGGGCTGTTGATCTGGACGGAGGGGTTGGCGGGCGAGGTAGTAGCGGACGCCCATGAGGTCGCGTGTTTGGGGTTCGGAGTATTCGTGGTCGACGATGTTGGAGGTGATGCTGGCAAGATAGCCGCCGAAGACATCAATGCCGTACCAGTCGCCGAAGTTGAATTGGATGGTGTCGTCGTGGATGAAGACGCGGGGGTCGTTTTTGGTGCGGAGGAAGGCGGCGAGATCGGTGGTGGCGGCGATGGGTTTGATGAAGGACTTGAACTCCTTGTTGTGCTTGCTGGGCTGGTAATAGTTGATGCCGAGCCCCATTTCGAGCATGAGCAGAACGAGCGTGCCGGCGGCGAGGGACGGTCTGGTGATGCCGCCCCGGGCGTAGCCCCACCACAGGGCGGCCAGGGTGAGTGCGGCCGCACCGATGAGCATGGGGCGGTCGTCCGGCAGGGACTCGGCGCCGCGAATAACGACGGCAAGGCTGAGTGATGTGACGACGAGCGCGCCGAGAATGAGCAGCGCGCGCTGGACGCGGGCGCTCCAGGTGGTGTCCCACGCTTCGGCGAGGGCGTCGAAACCCCAGGCGGCGAGGCAGGCGGCGGCGGTGTGGAAGATCAGGATGGCGGCGTTGGGGGAGCGGGCCTTTTCGACCATCGGGACGAAGGCATAGAGCACGCCGTGCAGGATGTTCTGGGCGCCCAGGGCGAGCAGGATGCCTGCGCCGGCAATACCGGCCAGCCATCGGACAGCCTGGTGCCGCCAGGCGGCGGCCGCGCCCAGCACGGCGAGGGCCAGCCCCGTGGAACCAAGGAAGCCGGAGGCATGGCGGACTACACCTGGGATGAGGATGCCGATGATGGAGAGGCCCCAGAAGCTATATTGCGCGTGAACCATGTACGGCACCTTCTGGTTCCAGCCGAGCGGCTGTTCCACGCCGACCCAGCGTTTGGCCAGCTTGCCGTATTCGAGGGCCGGCAGGGTCTGGAGTGCGCCCACCAGGCCGGCGATGACGAAGAGCACGATAGCGGCGCGGGCCACGTTCCACTGAGGGCGCCCGCCGGTGAGGAAAATGCCGCGGAGAAAAAGGAAGATGAGGAAGAAGCCGGCGGTCAGGGAGATGAAGATCGGCGCCTGATGGTGTCCCGAGAGCCAGGCCATGCCAAGAGCGAGCCCGCCCCGGGCGGCGTTGGGCAGCAGACGCTCCCCCTGGCCGATGCGGAGACAGGCCAGGAACACCAGAGGGGCCCAGATGGCCCCATTGATCATCTGGGGCCAGTCGATGGTGGCGAAGTAGCCGCCCACGGCAAACAGCACGGCGCCGAGCACGGAGGCGGTGCGGCCCCGGCCCAGCCCGCGGCAGAGCGCAAAGGCGAACAGGCCGCCCAGCACATGGATGAACGCGTAGTAGACGTTCAGATAGCCGGTCTGGATTTGGCCGTTGCGAAGCGGGGCGAGGAACAGCAGCCAGTTGAGAGGGTAAGCCGCGCCGGGCTGGGCCTGCCCGAGGAGGGGCTGGCCGCCCCATTCGAGGTGGGCCCAGAGGGGGAATCGGCCCTGATGCCATTCGGCGGCCTGGAATTGAAGCCAGGGGAAAACCTGGTGGGCGAGATCCGGGGAATCGAGCCAGGTGTATTCGGTGGTAAACAGGATTTTCCAGAAGAAGATGGTGACCAGAACCACGACGGCGGCGGGGGCGAGCCAGCGGCCGGCCAGTGCGGGAATGGAGCCAGAGTGGTGCTTTTCGGCCACTTGCATTACGCCTCATCTTAGCGGAATTGGCTTCAGGATCAAAAACATGCGCGATTGGAACCCGGCATGCTGGGGGATGGGTGGAAGAGAGGGTTTCCAAACCATGTTGAAGCCTTTTGTGATTGGGGCGATGCTGGCCGGGCAGTTGGCGGCGCAGGATGATGGTCCCGGGCGGGGTGTGGCCCGGGTGAGCGTGATCAACGGCGAGGTGTCGCTGCGGCGTGGCGACACAGGCGATTTTGTCGCCGCGGCATTGAACGCCCCTTTGGTGGTGCAGGACCGTCTGTACACGGGGCCGGCCGCGCGGACCGAGATTCAATTCGATTACGCGAATTTCCTGCGGATGGCGGGGAATGGCGAGATCCGGCTGGCGGAGCTGGAGTTCCGGCGGTACATGGTGGAGTTGGCCCGGGGTACGGTGACGCTACGGGTGCTGCGGGATTCCGAGGCGGAGATTGATCTGAACACACCGAGCGTTTCGGTGCGGCCGGTGCGGCGGGGCGAGTACCGGGTGACGGTGCGGGAGGATGGATCGTCCGAAATCACGGTTCGGTCGGGTGAGGTGGAGGTGTTCACGCCTCGTGGTTCGCAGAGGCTGCGCGAGGGACGGACGATGATGGCGCGCGGGCCGCAGCAGGACCCGGAGTTTCAGACGGTGGCGGCGCTTGGGGAGGATGCCTGGGATGAGTGGAACTCGCGGCGGGACCGGGATCTGAACCGGTCGCGCAGTTACAAGTACGTCAGCCGCGATGTCTACGGCGCCGAGGATCTGGACGATCACGGCGACTGGAGCTATGTGAATCCCTATGGCTGGGTATGGCAGCCGCGCGTGGCGGGAGGATGGGCTCCGTACCGGCATGGCCGTTGGAGCTGGGTGGACTGGTGGGGCTGGAGCTGGGTATCGTACGACCCGTGGGGATGGGCTCCGTATCACTACGGGCGCTGGTTTTATTACAGCAACCGGTGGTGCTGGTATCCGGGCGTATTCACGGGGCGCCACTACTGGCGGCCGGCGCATGTGGCGTTCTTCGGATGGGGCCGCGGCGGGATCAACTTTGGCTGGGGCAATGTGGGCTGGGTGCCCTTGGCGCCGTTTGAAGCGCACCACCGGTGGTGGGGCTATGGCGGCGGGCGGAACCGGGTGTACATCGACAACCGGATCATCAACAACACGAACATCGTGAACGTGTATCGCAATGCGCGGATCGACAATGGCGTGACGGCGGTGGATGCGGTGGCGTTCGGACGTGGCGGCGGGGGGAACTACTCGCGTGTTTCGGCGGCTTCACTGGACAGTGTGAGCCTGGTGCGGGGGCAGGTGCCGCTGAGTCCTGACCGGTCGAGTTTGCGGTGGAACGATCGCGAGGCGCATCTGTCGCGGGGGGATCGTGATGATCAGCGGTTCTTCAGCCGGCGGCCGGCGGCGCCGGTGGAGCGCGTGGCTTTCGATGAGCAGAGGCGCGGCGTGGAGGAGTACGCCCGCGGTGCGATTGGCGAGACGCGGCGCGGCGATTCGCAGGCCGCGCAGGGTGGGGCGGTGCGTGGTGTGGAGCCGCGGGGCCGCGAGGATCAGAACGGATGGCGGCGAGTGGGTGAGAGGCCGGCGGCCGGCGGAGAGGCGGCGAGCGGTGGCGGTGGCGGATGGCGGCGGTTCGGTGAGCCGGGCCGTGCGGGCGAGGCGCCGGGTGAAGGCGCGAGTGCGCGGGGGCGGGAGGCCGACGATGGTTACCGCCGAAGCGGCGATCTGACGCGCGAATCGCGGCAGGCGCAGGATAACAATGGCTGGCGGCGCTTGGGGGAGCCGGGCCGGGGCGGTGACGCTGCCGTGCGGCAGGAGAGGGATCAGGTGTTTGGGCGTCGCGGCGAGAGTGGGGAGGGCCGCGGGATGGGAGAACGCCAGGGCCGCGGAGAGGATCGCAGCGGGATATTCGAGCGGCGCGATGAATCGAGCCGGCAGGAACAGCGCGGCGGAGAGCGGGACACCGGCGGAGAGCGGCGTGACCGGCAGCAGGAGAATCGCGATGTGTGGCGGGTGTTCGGGATGCCGGGCCGCGGCGACCGTGGCGAGGTGCAACAGCCTCGGAACGATGGGGGTGGACGGCCGAGCGTGTTTGAGCGGCGTGGAGGCGACAGGATGGAGCGCCGGAGTGACGACGTGCGGGTGGCGCCGCCGATCTTCCAGGATCGTGGACGGGGCGGCGATGGCGGCGGATTCCCGGGCGGCCGTATGGGTGGTGATGGCGGCGGCCGTGGCCGCATGGGTGGCGATGGTGGCGGTGGCGGCCGCATGGGCGGCGATGGTGGCGGTGGCGGCCGCATGGGTGGCGATGGCGGTGGCGGCGGCCGGATGGGCGGTGGCGATGCCGGCGGTGGCCGCATGGGCGGCGATGGTGGCGGCGGACGGACGGGCGGCGGCGATGGCGGCGGGCGCTCGGGCGGCGGCGGTGGTGGACGCCGCGGGCAGTAACTGGCGCTCGTAACCTGGTGGCGGCCCGCTGGGGACGCGGCCTGTGATACAGTTCGTGTCCATGGTACGCTTCACGGCTCGATTCGTCGTTCCTGTCCTCACGCTGATTGCCTGTTTGCCTGCGTTTCCCCAGGCGGGCACGGGCACGATTTCCGGTTCCGTGCTCGATTCGACGGGCGCCGCGGTGGCGTCGGCTTCGGTTATCGCCCTGAACGAAGCGACGGGATTCCGGCGCGAATCGGCGGCGAATCAGGCGGGCGAGTTTTCGCTGGTTGGCCTGACGCCGGGTGAATACACGGTGACGGTTCAGATGCAGGGCTTCAAGAAGGCCACCGCGAAAGACGTGCGACTTGAGGTGGACCAGAACATCCGTGTGGACGTGAAGCTTGAGGTGGGCAGCGTCTCCGAAGTGGTGGAGGTGACCAGCCAGGCGCCGCTGCTGAACACGGAGCAGTCGTCGACGGGCGCGGTGGTGGACCGGCAGAAGATCATCGATTTTCCGCTGAACGGCCGCAACTTCGTGCAGCTTGGGCTGCTGCTGCCGGGTGTGAACACCGCGGACGACGGCAGCAACACGGGCGGCGGCATCTCGATCAGCGGCATGCGGCCGGAGCAGAACAGCTTCCTGCTGGACGGGACGGTGAATTCGGACCAGTATCAGAACCAGTTGGTGATCCGGCCGTCGGTGGACGCCATTGAAGAGTTCAAGATTCAGACGTCGAACTACAGCGCTGAGTTCGGCAAGGGCGCGGGCGGTCAGATCAACGTGGTGACTCGCGGCGGCACGAACGAGTATCACGGGACGCTGTTCGAGTTCAACCGCAACCATGCGGTGCAGGCGCGCAACTTCTTCGACCGCAACCCGGCGTTCGTCACCAGGGACGGGCGGTTCAAGGCTCCTCCGTTCAATCAGAATCAGTTCGGGCTGACGCTGGGCGGGCCGGTGATGGTGCCCGGTTACAAGGGCAAGGACCGGACGTTCTTCTTCGTGAACTACGAGGGGTACCGGCTGCGGCGCGGCAACACCACGCTGACCACGGTGGCCACGCCGGCGATGAAGCGGGGCGATTTCTCAAGCCACCTGGGGGCCAGCCTGGGCAATGACTCGACGGGCCGGCCGGTGCCTCGCAATGGGGTTTATGACGCGCGTTCGTCGCGGCCGGTGGGCAATGTGTTTATCAGGGACCTGTTCCCGGGGAACATCATTCCGGCGTCGCGGTTCGATCCGGTGGCGCGCAACGTGATCAATTTTCCGGGCATGGTGCCGGATCCGAACACGGCGGGTGGACGCGCGGCCAATGGCAACCCGACGCTCAATTACTTTGACGGCCGCACCAGATCGAGCGACTACGATCTGATGAACATCCGCGGCGACCACCAGTTTTCGGCGAAAGACACCCTGATGGCGCGCTACAGCATGACCGATTCCAATGGCTTTGCGCCGAACACGTTTCCCGGCTACGGATCGAAAGACAACCAGCGGCAGATGAACGGGACCATCGCTTACACGCGAGTGATCGGGCCGGCGACAGTGAATGAGCTGAAGTTCGGCTATCTGCGGTACGCGCAGTTCCAGGCCGCGGAGAATACGCTGGCGGACCGGGACGTGGTGCGTGAGCTGGGGATCCGCGGGCTCGATTTCGCGAGCACGCCCGGGTTGCGGGGGGCGCCGAATATCTCGATTAGCGGCTTTGCGACCATCGGCGACGGGGATGGTCCGTTCCGGCCGCGCAACAACACGTTCCAGTTGATCGATATCTTCTCATTCAACAAGGGGCGGCATTTTCTGAAGGTGGGCGGTGAGGTGCGGCGGGTGCGGAACGCGATTACGCGCGCCAACACCCTGCGTGGCTCGTTCGATTTCGGCAACGCGAACTGGAGCGGCCTGCAGGGATTTGGGAACACGGGCAACACGTTCGCGAATTTCCTTTTGGGACTGCCGCGGCAGAAGGGGCGCCGGGTGAGCGGATTCTTCCAGGATCTGCGGTCCACCGAATATGGAGCGTTCATTCAGGACGACTGGAAGGTGAGTTCGCGGCTGACGATCAACATGGGCGTGCGGTACATGCTGTATCTGCCGCCGTATGAGACGAAGGACCGGATCTCGACGCTGACCTACCCGGCGCCGCGGCCGTCGAACTTCAATGAGGGCGCGGTGGCGTTCCTGCGGCCGGGCGCGCAGAACAGGGCTCCAAATTGGGGCCGGGCCGGGTTGGAGCTGCCGCGGAGTCTGTATTCCGCCGACAGGAAGAACTTCAGCCCGCGATTCGGCTTTGCCTACAAGGCGACGAGCAAGACCGTGGTGCGCGGCGGCTACGGGATTTTCTTTGACACGGTGCCGCTCTACATCACGCAGGATACGCTGGAGAACCTGCCGAACCTGAAGGAAGATCAGCAGAGCCTGAGCCTGTTCCAGGACAGCCTGCCGACGCAGGAGACGTTCATTGGATATCTGATTGCGAACCCGGGTCCGGGGCAGTTCAATCCGGGCCCGAATGACGTGGATCCGAATTTCAAGAACGCCTACGTGCAGCACTGGAACTTCGGAATCCAGCGTGAGTTGAAGGGTGGCTGGCTGGTTGAGGCGGCGTACGTGGGCAGCAAGGGGACGCGGCTCAACCGGCGTGAGAATACGAACTCGGCGGAGCCGAACGGGCCCGGCGCCACCGTGCCGCTGAGCGCGGTGCCGGCACAGCCGTTGAATCCGATCACGGGGCAGCCGTTCCATCCGAATCCGCTGGAGAACGCCAGTTTGCGGCCCCGGTTCCGGCGGCTGGTTCCCTATGCGATCAACGTGTGGGAGAACAATGCATTGTACCTGCTGGACAACGTGTTTCAGACCACCTCGACGGCGTTTTCGAACTACAATTCGGGCCAGCTTCGTATTGAGAAGCGGCATTCGAACGGGCTGACTGTGCTCACGTCGTACACGTTCTCAAAGGCGATTTCGGATGCCACCGGGTTCAATGGCGGCGGGCCGTATGACACCGGGAACCGGATCCAGGACATGTTCAACAAGAAGGCGGATAAAGGGCTGGCAAGCCTGGATCACCGGCACCGGTTGAGCGGTTCGGTGATCTACGATCTGCCGTTCGGGCAAGGCAAGGCGTTCCTTTCCGGGCTGGGCGGCTGGGCGGACCGCATTGTGGGCGGCTGGTCACTGAACGGAATCTACACCGTGCAGACGGGGCTGCCGTTGACCGTGAAGTTCAACGGGGATGTGTTCGGCAGCGGCACGGACAACGCCCGGCCGGATCTGGTGTGCAACCCGAACCTGCCTTCGAGCGAACGGACGATCACACGCTATTTTGCGACGAACTGCTTCCAGATTCAGAGTCCGATCCGGTTTGGGACTGCGGGACGGTCCACGGTGACGGGGCCGTCGATTCACAATCTGGATATCGGGATTCTGAAGAACACACGGATCACGGAGCGGGTGCAGACGCAGTTCCGGGTGGAGATCTTCAACATGCCGAATCATGCGCAGTGGGTGCCGCCGAACCGGTTCGTGGATCAGGCGGCGTTCGGGCAGATCAACGCGGCGCGGGATCCGCGGATTATTCAGTTTGCGCTGAAGGTTTCATTCTAGAGGTTTCGTTCTAGCGAAGTTACCCCGTCAAGCGGCGGAGCAGGTTGAGGGTCCCCATCTCGTTCGCCCACTTCTCGAGGTACTCTGCGTCGAGTTCGTGGTTGCGGGCCGACCAGACGGATTCAAGATCGCGCCATTGGCGTTCCGAGGCGCCGCCACCGTCGCGATACCACGCCAGCTTGGCCAGAATGATGTCTTCGGGACTGACCACAGGAACTTCCCCATCGGGCAACAGGCCAGTGTTTGACATCATCCTGCGCCTGCGGATTTCCTCCTTGCCGTGGGCATAGTAAGAGGCCGGGAAGATGTCGAACTTGAAGGCCGTGGCCAGGTGGATAGCGTTGAAGGGCCGGCGAGAAGCGATGGCGTTGCGTGCCGCCATGGGATCGACCGCGAACTCGCTCTCAAGGCGCTGGGCCAGGGCGAGCGCCTGATCGGGTGTGAGATCGGCTACAAGGTCGACGTCAAGCGTGGCTCGGGCGATGCCGAACGCGGCGCTGGCGATGCTGCCTCCGATGGCGTAGGGGATGGCAAGGTCATCGAGCGCCCGGGCGAGCTGCCGGTAGGCGAACTGGAGTTCGGTCATGCCGCCGGCGCGGGGCCGTAGCAGCGTTCGGCCCACTCTTCGCCATAGTATGTGGCAACCATGCGGCGCCGGATTTCGGCTTCCGTGATGGCGGGGTTTTCGCGGCGGAGATTGGCTGCGAACATGCTTCGGACCAGCGCGGTCATTTCGAACGCACGATCAATCTGCTGGCTGGGCGTGCGGCGGCTCTGGAGTGCAAGCCAGACGGCCTGCGACGCCGCATCGGTGTCCGAAACCATGCCTTCAGTATCGCAAGCCCGGTCCGGACCATGACGATGCCGGACCGCGTACCCTAAACTTAGACATGAAAATCTACGTCATTTTCTACAGCCGCTACGGCCATGTGCATCAGATGGCCAAGGCCGCCGCCGAGGGCGCCCGCGAAGTTGAAGGCGCCGAAGCGTTCCTGTTCCAGGTGCCCGAGATTCATCCTCATACCAATGCCATCCCGGATGTCGCGCTGATTGAGCCGGCGCAATTGGCCGAGGCCGATGCGATTCTCTTCGGAACCCCCACGCGTTTCGGCAACATGGCCGCTCCGATGCGCCATTTTCTGGATCAGACCGGCGGACTCTGGATGAAGGGCGCACTCATCGGCAAGCCTGCGGGCGTCTTCTGCTCGACGGCTACTCAGCACGGCGGCCAGGAGAGCACCATCCTGAGCTTCCACACCACGCTGCTGCATCACGGCATGGTGGTGGTGGGCATGCCGTACTCGGAGGCGCGCCAGACAACAATGGCCGAGATTAGCGGCGGCTCTCCCTATGGGGCAACGACGATCGCCGCCGGCGACGGGTCACGCCAGCCTTCCGAGAATGAGCTGGCCATGGCTCGCTTTCAGGGACGCCACCTGGCCGCGATCGCGAAGAAGCTGAGCGCCTGATCGCGGCACCGGGCGGCCGAGCGGCGATGGTGCGGTTTGAGTGACAATCAACCCATGAAGAATCGCCGCACACTGCTGAAATCCGCCGCGGGAGCCGCCGCGGCCGCCACTGCCGCGCAGGCCCAGACCGGCCCGGTGAAGAAGGTCCATTACAAGGGCGAGAAGCCGAAGAATACACCGCTGTTCAACGGCGCCGTTTCCTACGGCGGCCTGCTCTTCATTGCCGGCAAGGGAGCGCACTTCCCGGGCGACATCAAGGCTCACACGGAGCACGTTCTGAACGAGATCAAGAGGGAACTGGAGAACGCCGGGTCCTCGATGGACAAGGTTCTAAAGTGCAACGTCTACCTGAATGACCTGAAGGACTACGCCGCGATGAACGAAGTCTTCCGGGGCAAGTTCGGCGAGAATCCGCCGGTGCGGACAACGATCGCGGCGGCGGGGGGGATTCCTGGGAACTCGCTGGTGGAGATCGACGTCATCGCCCACATCTGAAAAGGGCCGTTTCGTGAGCAACAACCGGCCAGCGCGACGGGCGCCCTACCGATCGCCTGCAGCCAGGGCGTAGCGCATGGCCGCCCTCATCGTTTGATACGAGCGAACCAGCCACTGGCGGCATGGCCGGCCCGGAAGGAGAGGGTGGCGATGGCGAGGGCCAGGGCGATGCCGGAGTAGAACGCCGTGGGGGATGGTTCAACGACGGTGAAGACGTTGCGGGCCAGGTCCGATTGGGGCGGCACGAAGAAGGGCAGGTAGTGGGCGCCGAAGAACCAGTTGCGGGCGCCTTCGGTCATCAGGAAGCTGGCGAACGGCCACTGGACGGCGGCGAAGGCCGCGAGGTAAACGGCGGCAAAGAGCGCGGCCTGGGCCCAGGGATTCCAGCGGGCGGTGCGGGCGCGGACCAGGTCGAGCGCGATGGCCGGCGCCAGAATCAGCATGGGGAAGCCCGAGGGCGGGATGAAGTGGGTGACCTTCTGGAACACGGGTCCGAGCTTTGGCTCGGCTGGGAAGAGGGGCAGGATCCAGAGGAAGGCAAGCTGGATGACCGTGATGAGCAGGGCCATTTGGGTGATGGCCCAGCGCCGGCCGGTGGCGCGGGCGACGGCGAGGAATCCAAGCGGGGCGAAGACTGACATCACCAGATAAAAGCGGGCGCTGTGCATCATGGTGCGGCCGGTGTGTTCGATGAAGACGCCGATGAAGTCGCGGGCGATGAGGGTGCCGGCGAATAGTAGGAAGAAGCTCAGTTGGCGGTGGAGGCGCTCGGGGGCCCGGTTGAGTTCACCCTGGATGAGCAGAAACGCTCCGATCTTGATGGTGATGATGCCCAGGATGAGCACGACGTGGGGCGGGCTGAGAACCTTGACATCCAGGCCATAGGCGTTGTGCCACCAGTCGTCGAAAGGCGCGGAGGCCAGCATCGCCACACCGCCCCAGGCGGCGAGGAAGGCGCCGAGCGGGGCCCGGAAGCCCCACATGCGAACGGAGGCCGGGGCGAGCGCGGCGGCCGGGGAAAACGTGGTGTGCAGGATGAGCCAGGCGGAACTGAAGCCGGCCAGCACGGCGCAGAGATAAATGGCCATGTGCGGCGGCGACCAGAAGGTATCGCGCCCGATGCTGATATGCCACGAGATGTCCCAGAGGCCGCCAATGGCGGCGCTGACCACGGCCAGGGTGAAGGTCCAGATGTACCAGGGCACGCGCGCGGCGCGGGCGGAGGCGAGGGTGGTGGTGCGGGCAAGTGGAAGTGTGGCGGCTTGAGACACGGGTCGCTCCACCGTTAGTGTAACTCCGGCGTTGCGGCGGCGTTGGTACAATCCCTTTAGCATGAATCTTTCGAAGCTTTACCTGGTGCGCCAGACGTTTGCCGATCGAGCCATTCAGGACATCCCGGCCGAAGTGCAGAAGGAGCTTTCCGGAGCGGGATTTGGCGCGGGGCTGGCGCCCGGATCGAGCATTGCTGTGGGCGTTGGCAGCCGCGGCATCAGCAACATCGCGCTGATTGCGCGCGCTGTGGTCGACTATTGGAAATCGCAGGGGATGGCGCCGTTCATCTTTCCGGCGATGGGCAGCCACGGCGCGGCGACGGCGGCGGGGCAGGCGGATGTGCTGGCGCATTATGGGATCACGGAGGCCAGCATGGGCTGCCCCATCCGCAGCAGTCTGGATGTGGTGAGCCTGGGGTCGACGGCTGATGGCATTGAGGCGTTTCTGGACCGGAACGCGTTTGAAAGCGACGGCGTGATGCTGGTGGGCCGCGTGAAGTGGCACACCGATTTCCAGGGCGGCATTGAGAGCGGCCTGTTCAAGATGATGGCGATCGGGCTGGGCAAGTTTGCCGGGGCGCAGCGGTATCACACCTATGCCTACAAGCTGGGGCTGGAGCATATCATCCGCAGCGTGGGGCGGCAGGTGTTGAAGTCCGGCAAGATTCTGGGCGGCCTGGCCATCCTTGAGGATGCCAACCATCGTACGGGCCAGTTGACGGCGGTTCCGGTGGCCGGCATGGAGCAGCGGGAAGAGGAACTGTTGAAGCTGGTGAAGTCCTGGATGGGCAAGATTCCGGCGCCGGAGGTGGACATTCTGATTCTCGATGAGATTGGGAAGAACATCTCGGGCGCAGGCATGGATACGAAGGTGGTGAACCGCGGGGTGCAGGGGCAGTACAACCCGTGGCCGGACACGCCGCAGATCCACCGGATTTTCCTGCGCGACCTGAGCGATAACACGTATGGGAACGGCGTTGGGCTGGGGATGGCGGATGTGATCCACCAGCGGATTCTGGATCAGATTGACTGGACGCCGACGCGGATCAACTCGTTGACGGCCTCGACGCCGGCGGCGATCCGCACGCCGGTGTACTACAACTCAGACCGTGAGTGCATTGAGCGCATGGTGCCGACGGTGGGCAAGCTGGATCCGGCGGCGGTGACGTTCTGCCGGGCGAAGAACTCTCTGGAATTGCGGGTGGTGGAGATGAGTGCGAACCTGCTGGGGGAGATCGAGAAGAATCCGGCGCTGGCGATTGTGGATGGGCCGTATGACTGGAGCTTCGACGGGGCGGGGAATATGAGCCGGCTGGACGTGGGGAAAGGGCTGTAACTTCCGTTTTTACCGCGGGCTAACCGCGGCGAAGTAACTGGCAGAAGCGCCTGGGCGGACGGTCCGGGTGCATTGGGTGAACCCGGCGGTCCTCCCACCCAGGCGGGTTGTGACTGGTTCCGGGGGCTTTCTACGACGCTGCCGTGGAGAGGTTACCCGAGATCTTGCTGAACACCGTGCTGACCGAGTCCGCCACACCCGGCATGATGGCTCCGGCGGCGACCGCCACGAAACCGGCCATGAGCGCGTATTCGATCAAGTCCTGGCCCCGGGTGTCCTTCCAGATGCGAAGAGACCACAGCAAATTGGTGACTTGTTTCATTGTTTTTACTTCCTCCTCATTTCTTGCAGCCGGTCCAATGGCTGCTACATCTCAAAGTTAACATCGGGGTTGAAGAGTCAGAATCGGCGGATCGCCTGAGTTCGGGGGGAGAGTCACCTTAGAGGCGGCCAACCGGCTGGACACCCGGCTGGAAACGTTCACTTGACCCGGCGGTGCGGTGCAATGACTATGATGGGGACTGAAATGCACCCTGCGCCATCCGTTCGACCGGGACTCCACGGTTCGCTGCCGCGAATTCTGATCGTTGCCGGCAGCCTTGGGTTGCTGATGGCTGAAGTGGCCCTTGGGGCGCCCAGGCACCGGCGCCTTCCGGACGGAAAGCTGTGGACCGCGAAGAATCTGGATGTGCCCGTCCAGCCCTCTTACTGTTACGACGGCGTGGACCGGAATTGCCGGCGGTATGGCCGGCTCTACACGTGGGAATCGGCCCAGCGCGCCTGTGCCACGCTGGGGGCTGGTTGGCGGCTGCCCGCCGACGAGGACTGGCGCCTGCTGGCGCGGCGATTCGGCGGCGTGAGCGGGGAGCCGGGCGGCGACGGTGGTGAGGCCGCGTTCAGGAATCTACTCACCGGGGGTGCGGGCGGGCTCGACGCATTGCTGGGCGGTGGGAGGAATCCTGATGGGACTTTCGGCCGCCTTGAGGCTCATGGATTCTACTGGACCGCCACCGAGGTTGATGCGGGCACCGCGGTGTTTTACAACTTTGGCAAGGGCCAGTTGAAGCTGCATCGCCAAGGCGAGGGGGAGAAGGCTCGGGCATTCTCCGTGCGGTGCGTTCTCTCGCAAGGGCACACTCAAACGGCCGGGCGAAAACCCGGCCGTTGAGTGGCCGCCAGTCCTCCGAGGGTAGTCTGTGCGCTCAGCCCCGCCGGCGCGCGCGAACCAGTACGAGGCCGGCGATTCCGGCGGCGGCGAGTGCGAAACTTGCCGGCTCAGGAACCGGATTGACCGCGCCCGGGTCGCCCAGCAAGAAGGAGTTCGGCGCGTTGATCGCGATGGTGCCTTCGCCGGTGAAGGACAGGAATAACTGCACGCTCGAGAACGTCAAGTCCGCGGCGACAGGCGGTTCCCCGGTGAAATCGGGGTCGACGAGGAACTCCAGCACGCCACTGCCTGTGAGACCCGTGCCACTGCCGGAGCCTTCGAGGGACACCACGCCCGCACCATTGAAGTCCCCATGTAAGCTCCCGTACAAGAAACTGAGAGTCCACTCCCCGACTTCGATGCTGCCCGTGGTGAGAATGTCCATCTTGAAAGAGACCGGCAGCAGAGTACCCGCGGGCAGTGGCATGAGACCCGCGGAGCGGGTAATGAAGGTGACGCCGGTAAGTCCGTCATCCAGAACCAGGGCGAGCGGAGCCGTGGTGAAGAAGCGGACGCCCGCAATGCCGCCAACCACCGGCAGTTGCTGCACGCCGATGGCGCCATCGGGGCAGGGTTCATCGGAGAAGTCAAAGCACGCAAGATTATCGGTGGGCAGCGTGAATGCCGCGTGCGCCGGCGCGGTGAACAGAAAAGCCGCGCTGAGCAGAATGGTCGAAGTGAGTTTTGTCATGGTTCTTGGATTCCTCCTGGATTTCTTCCGGTGACGGGAAGCGCCGTACCGATGTGATACGGCCAATCTGGGGTGAATCGAACCTCATTAATTTCATTTCATGTTGCATCTTTCCTGTTCGGGCGGCGAATCCGGGGTGGCTCTGCGATAGGATGTGGACAGCGTGGCTGAGGCGGAGACATGACGGAGCTGATTGAGCAGGCCACCACCTCCGGTGAGCCGGACGCGGTGGAGCGGCTCTATCGAACGGTGGCGCCGGCGTTGCGGCAGACGGCGGCTCGCTATCTGCGCAATGAGCGGGTGGATCACACCTTGCAACCGACGGCGCTGGTGCATGACGCGCTGCTGGACCTGATTGGGAACCGTGTGGGCAACTGGACGGACCGGGGCCATTTTTTCGCGTCGACGGCGCGGCAGATGCGGCGGGTGCTGGCTCGGCATGCACGGGAACGGGCGGCGCAGAAGCGGCTGGGCGGGAAGATCCGAGTGGCGCTGCTGGACGCGGATGCTCCCGTGGAAGCGACGTTTGAGCAGGTGCTGGCGATCAACGGTCTGCTGGATGATCTGGAGACGGTAGACGCACGGGCGGCGCAGGTGGTGGAGCTGGCGTTCTTCGCGGGGATGACGCAGGATGAGATCGCGGCAACGCTAGGGGTGGGCGTGGCCACAGTGCAGCGGGACTGGACGTTCGCGCGGGCGTGGCTGTACGCGGAGCTGATTGAGGACGCTCCGTGACGGGCGCCGATCTCAAGGAAGCCTTCTTCCGGGTGCGCGCACTGCCGCCCGGTGAACGGGAGCCAGCCATTGAGAATCTGGCGGCGGATGACCCGGAGCTGGGGGCGAAGCTGCGACGGATGCTGCGGGCGGATGGTCTGGCTGGGGGTCCGATAGCGCCACCAGCGGCGGTGCGGATGCCGGGCAGCCTGATTGGGGGCCGGTACCGGATTCTGCGGAAGCTGGCGGGCGGCCTGAGCCAGGTGTTCGAGTGCGAGGACACGGCGCTGCACGACCGGCGTGTGGTGGTGAAGTTCGCCGGGCGCGGACTGCCGGAACAGTTTCGGAAAGAGAGCGCGGCGCTCGCGGCGTTGACTCATCCGAACGTGGTGCGGATTTACGATTCGGGTGTTTCCGAGGGCGAGAGCTTCCTGGTGACGGAGTTCATTGAGGGCGTGCCGCTGCGGGAGGCTCTGGAGGCGGGTCCGCTGCCGCGGGGCGAGGTGGTGCGGATGATCGGGGCGCTGGCCGGAGCTTTGGAAGAGACGCACCGCCATGGAATTCTGCATCTGGATATCAAGCCGGAAAACGTGATGCTGCGTGCGGCGGGTCGGGTTCCGGTGCTGATCGATTTCGGGCTGGCGCATTCGCCGGGCATGGCGCGGGTGGCGGGGTCCCGCGGGTATATGGCGCCGGAGCAGATGAGCGGGCGGCCGTGCGAGGCGAGCGATGTGTTTTCGCTGGCTGTGATGGGGTGGGAGATGCTGACCGGGCAGCGCCCCGCGGCTGGCCAAGCGGAGCTGCCGGAGTTTATCGGTCAGGCTTTGGCGGAGGATGTGGGGGAGCGGACGGCGGAGCCTGTGGCTTTTGCCCGGGCGCTGGCGGCGTATGTGGCCCGGCCCCGGCGGTGGTGGCTGCTTGCAGCGGCGGCGGGTGTGGCGGTGGCGGCGGGGTGTGGGTGGCTGTGGCTGCGGCCGGCTCCGTTCGTGGAGACGCGGCAACTGATTTCGGTGGAAGGTCCACGGGCGATGCCCACGGCGAGCCGGGATGGGCGGAGGATCTTTTATCTTTCGGCGTCGGACGGCGTCACCGATGTCCATTTGCTGGAAGAGGGCGGGCATCAGAGTGTGCGATTGACGCGGACGCCGGAACGCGAGTACTCCCCGGCGGCGAGCCCGGATGGAAGCCGGGTGGCGTACATCCGGTTGCAGATGAGCGACACGGAACCGCGGCTGCTGATTGTGCAGGAGGCTCGGGAAGGCGGGGCGGAGCGGGTGGTGGCGACGGCGTCAAGGCTCGATTCGGTGGCGTGGCATCCGAACGGCCGGGTGTTGCTGGTGGTACGGCCGCTGCTGCCGGAGGATCGCCGGGGAGATCGGTGGGAAGGCGCGCTGTACTGGTTCGACCTGGAGACGGGGAAGTGGCGGTTGATGACGCGATGCCCGGACTGCGTGATCACGGCGCCGGCGGTGAGTCCGGATGGCCGGCAGGTGGCGTTCATTCAGGGGCTGGCGCCGGTTTGGGGATCGCTGATGATGGCGGAGGTGGATGGAGCGGGAGGGCTGGTGGGAGCGCCGCGGCGCATGGGCGGGCGCGTGATGGCGTCGCGGCCCCGGTTTTCGCCCGACGGCCGGGCGGTGTTCTTTGGCTGCTCGCCGAGGCCGCTGGGGATCTGCCGGTTGGAAGCGTCGGGGGCGGGTGAGCCTGTGCGGCTGCGCTTCCGTCAGGCGGGTTTGGTGGAGTCGTTGCCCGTGCCACGGGGGCTGATTGTGGTGGATGCGGCGATGAACCTGGATCTGCGGCGATGGGAGCGGGATACGGGAACGGCGAAGCCATTCCTGGCCTCGGAGGCGAATGAGCGGGACGCGGTGTTTTCGCCGGACGGTGAGTGGGTGGCGTACCGGGCGGAGCGCGATGGGCGTTCGACGGCGTGGGTGGCGAACGCCCAGACGCGGAACGCCAGGGAGTTGGCATCGATGGAGGCGCACTGGGTGCAGTGGACGCCGGATGGGAAGGGGTTGCTGGTGGTGACGAGTGCCGGGGAGGCTGGCGCGGATGCGGTGGTGCTGGCGGTGCCGGAGGGCCGGGAGATGGGGCGTTGGCGGATGCCTGGGGGGGTTCAGCCGCAGGAGTCGCGGCCGCGGTTTGTGGCAGATGGCGGGAGCTTGTTGTACGTGGCGGTGGAGGGGGGGCGGCGGCGAGTGGCGCGCTTGGAATTGAAGAGCGGCCGCGTGGAGTATCTGGGGGGCGAGGGGGTGTTGGAAGTGTTCCCGGCGCCGGGGCGGGCGGAACTGTTGCTGCGGAAGGATCTGCGGCGGCTGGTGCTCTTCGACCCGGGGACGGGGCAGGAGAGGGTGGTGGCGGTGTCGGTGATGCCGGGGCGAGTTTGGGTGGTGGCGGACGGGGTCTACTATGGGACGGACCGGCGGGCGACGGGTGCGAACTTTTACTTCCAGCCGTTCGCGGGGGGTGAGCGGCAGTGGCTGTTGGCGGAGGCTCCGGCGTTGGGGGGCACGGGGTTGACGGTGTCGCCGGAGGGGCGGTATCTGGTGTTTTCGAAGGATAGCCGGGAGTCGGGGGATTTGCTGTTGGCGGAGGGGGTTCGTTAGTCCCAGTTGACTTCGAGTTCGGGGGGCATTTCGTCGAGGTAGGGGAGGCCTTTGACTCCGAGTTCTTCCAGGGTGAGGATAGTTCCGTCCGGCATCCAGACGTCGCCCCGGACGATGCCACGGAGGCCCCAGCTTAGCGGGGGCTCGCGGAGGTCCGGGTTTTGGGCGAGTTGGGTTAGGAGCTTGCGGTCGGCTGGGGTGGATTGACGGGAGAGGTGGCGGGCGAGGGCGGGCCAGAGGGGGTCGAGGTTGGGAACGGTGGGGAGGGGTCCCGGTTGGCCGGCGAGGGAGTGGCGGCAGGCGACGGAGAGGAGCTCGACCTCGGGGGTGGGGAACTCGTTGAGGTGGGCGAGGGTGGCTCGGGCGGCGGGACGCCCGAAGGCCGCTAGTTCGATGGTGAGGGCGTCAAGGACCGCCGGGTCGTTTTCATCGAGTCCCAAGTACCGCGCCAAGTCCCGCGCCAAGTCCCGCGCCAAGTCCCGCGCCAAGTTGTCGTCTGGCTCCGTCAAAATCGTCCGGACCGCCGCTTGTGCGGCGGTCCGGACGATTTTGACGGAGACCCCGGAAGCAGCCAACGACTGGAGACGCGTTCCCAACTCACACCGCCGGGACGGCCACGCCTGCAAAAGAGAAGTCAATACTGGATCGTAGGGCCATAGGGCGCCCCGGAACACCAGATACGGCCTACCAGGACGGACACTTCACTGGTCGGCAGACTGTCCATCGTTCCCAACACCAACGCGGCAAGCTCCGACTGACGCGGGGGAGCGAGACCTGCCTCTTCCGCCCACAGACCCCCGCGTTGCCACGCGAGCCAGTTGACGCGGCCCAGCACTTCGCTGAAGGCCGCCTCAATGGCCATCTTTCGTTCAATCTGGCGCGAACGCTTCCAGGCCGCAGCGCATTCCTGCCAATCGTTCGTTAGTTGCTGGGCCAAGCCTGCCGCGTAAGTAACGGCCCATTCCCTGAGCATTGAATCGTCACCGGCTCCATCGGCCAGAACGCAGCCCTGCAGGTGTGGGCTGAAGCGCGGGAAGTGCGAGGAGAGAAGCTGCCGGCGGGTGTCCCAGGTGATGCCGGACCAGAGCCTCAGCGTCTCCCACCAGGTAGACTGGCCGGCCCACGCTTCCCACTGATTTGGTTGGGCCGGCGATTCGTCCCACGTAAGGTGCTTGGCAGCGAGATACTCCTGAAGCCGGAAAACCACGCTCCGCGCGTGCAGCGCTATCCCGCAATCCGGTCGTACTCTGCGTGCGTCCCAACCCAGAACCACAGGAATCCGCCCGGGACCTCCACCACAAGTGCGCGATGGTGCAATCCGACTCGCGCGGACCACAGCTCATCCAGTTTCTTGAACTGCAGCTAAGGATGCCGCGCGTCGTGTTTGAGGAGCTCGAACGCCTTGTCCGCCGTTCTCTGAATCCCGAGTGGGAGACCCCGGTAGCACACCCAGAAGGCCGGGGAGGCGCGATGGTTCACAAGTTCGTCGAACGGCCTGCACGATCATCGGCAAGTGCTTGATCGACCAACCGGCGCAACTTGCCGGTTCTGGAGTCGTTCTCGATCTGGTGGTCCCACATCTCGGCGTCACGGCGTTCAAACCACGCGCGCAACTCTTTCAACTCGGCAGCATCCAGTTCGGTGATCCGCTGTTCCAATTGCTCTACTCGGTTCATTGGCAGGCCTCCCTCAAGCGCAAAGGCCGCTCCGGCGCGGCTCCAAACGTCCAGGACTCGCAACTCATGCGAAAGCCGGAGCGAGTCCGTCTTGCGCGGTTCCGCGGAGGAGTACCAACGGACGCGCTCCGCTTGCCCCCCGACCTCTAGAATCGAAGGCTCACCAGAAACTCAGCCTGCTTCGTGTTGATCGGCAGCCCCTGGTCGCCCCACTTCGTAATCCGGATCTCCGGCGAAATCTTCAGCACCAGCGCGTTGATCCGGATCCCGGCCGCGAACGTCGTCCCACGGAACGTCTCGGAAACATCCGCCCGCCGGAACACGAAGCTCGGAAGCGGCCGGATTGAGAACGTCGGCGGTGCACCGCTCGATTCGCTGGTCCCGAACAGACGGCGCAGCGTGATGCCTCCTGCCACATACGGCCGCGCCAACAGCAAATGCCGTCCCAGATAGAGCTTCCCCAGAATCGGCACGTCCACCGCATAGGCCTTCGCCTCGCGCACCGGCCCTGTCCCCCCCGCCGAATAGAACACCGAGCCCAGGCGCTTGAAAAGGAGGTCACCCTCAATCGCCAGCCCCGCCGGCAGCCCGATCTCCGTCGTCCCGCCCACGATGTAGTTGTTGGACTTGGCCTTGAAGCCGGTCACCGGCTCGCTCAAGCCCACTCCGCCAATCAGCCCGCCCGAAAACTGCCCGTACGCGGAGCACGCCGCGGCCAGGACCCCCGTGACAAGCAGTCGCATCGATTAGTCCTTCAACTCGTACTTGAACTTCTTGCTCACCTTCGATGCGCCCTTCGCCACCCGCACCTCGATCTGCCACCCGCCGCTCATCAGAAACTTGTTCATCGATTGATAAACGCCCGGCCCCGTCTCCTTCGACCCCGCCTTGAACTCCCCATGATCCATCTCCGTCATGGTCAGCACCGTCTCCACCGTCGCCCCGGCCACCGGCTTCTTCTTCTCATCCACCACCGTCACCACAATCGGAACCGCCACATCGGTCTTGATCTTGGCCGGCAGCTTGTAACTCACGGTCCACTTCGGCCCCTGCGCCAGCACGGGAGCCAGCCCAGCCATCAGAAAAACCGTCAGAAACCGCATGCGGGCATTGAATAGGTGCTTCATCCCCACCATTATAGGACCTCCCCTCAACCGCCAGCCTGAGTATCATCTTCAGTTCCGGTCAAGTCCCAGGCCCCATCGGAATATCGGGATGAGTGTCCCCACGGACCCCTCACCCCGATCCAATGCAAACGACGGCGTGCGCGCGTCGAACCGCTAACTTCCCTGCGCCGCCATGGCCAATTGAATGATCGAGAAGTTCGCCCCCTGCGGATCCGCGATCATGGAGAACGTCCCCACCCCCGGAATCGGTGTCGGCGGCTGGCACACCACTCCGCCCATCGCCGCCGCCTTATCCGCACTCTCCTGGCAGTTCTCAACGCTGAAATAGAGCATCCAGAACGGCGGCGCCCCGGCCATCTCCGCCGGCATCGCCATCATCCCGCCCACTGGCCGCCCCGCGTTCAGGAACGACGTGTACATCATGCCGCCCATATCCTGCTCATGAGTTCCCCATCCAAAAAGGCTCGTATAGAACGCCTTCGCCGCCGCTGTGTCGCTCGTCGCCAGCTCGGTCCAGCAGTGCCGCCAGTTCGCGTCCCCGTGCGTGTGCCCCGGGTGCATCTTCGGCTGCCAGATCGCAAAATGCGCCCCCTGCGGATCTCGAATCACCGCCATCCGCCCCAGTTCCGTCACATCCATCGGGGGAACCACCACGGTCCCACCCAACCCCGCCGCCTTGCCCGCGGTCTCGTCCGCGCTGGCCACCGCCACATACGCCATCCAGTGCGGCGGAACGCCCTGCGCCGTCTGCTGCGGCATCAACTTGTAGGCGGCCGCTGCATCGTTGCCCGCCACCTGAAAGATGGTGTAAGCCGGGATTTCCATTTTGGGTCTCCCGGACCCCAACAGTCTACACCAACGCCTCACTCCCGTGCCGGATTTGATCAGAATCCCCTTTCCGAGGGCGGGCCAGTGCCTGCGGATGGCTTCTTTCGACC
>VFZY01000080.1 GCA_016870915.1 Acidobacteriota bacterium
TACAGAGGCGCGACCGGAGTCGCGCCCCCGCTCATCGTCCACGATGAGTCGCACCGGCTATCCCTTGGCGGGTTGCTCTCCAGCAGAGCCCGCCTCCGTTTCACCGGGTGTCTCCAGTTTGCTATCAATGAGATTTGCCGGTCAATGATTTTGCAGCGAACGGCGAGTAGTGTCTTAACCCTTTGTCTCAGCCCAGGGGACAAGCGCATGTCGAGCAGATATCCCCCTCGGTTTCAGGAAGCAGAATCGACGTGCCTACGCTTATTGGTCTCGCCGTTGCGATGGACCTTCTGCGGGCTTACGAACTGCCTGATGGAACGCCCGGAGGACGGTTTTATGCACCTACGAAAGCCGCCGCTGACAGATACCCGTTCCATCACAGTCGACTTCTGTACCTTGAGGGGCAGAGGGCCGCGCACGTTTCCGTGATCACAAAGATCCCAGAGGCCGCGCGAATTCTGTTTACTCTGGCAGAGGCACCATGATCCGCGAGCGAATGGCTTCCGCGATTGGTGTCACCATCGAGTACATTTCGGGGCTTGCAAATGGTGCATCGCATGCCTACAAGACATACCGGATTCCAAAGCGCGACGGAAGATTGCGAACCATCCATCACCCCTCTAAGCAACTCAAAGCGCTCCAGCGTTGGCTCTTGCAAAACGTCATCGAGAACTTGCCAGTCCACAGTGCCGCCTTTGCCTACAAGAAAAGTACATCGATGTTCGACAACGCCAGGGCTCACTCGAAGAACAGGTTCCTGCTCAGGATCGACCTCAATGACTTCTTCCCGTCGATCACCGATACCGACGTTCGGCGCTTCATTCAGGACCGTGCGACGATGTTCGAGGGCTGGACCAATGGGGACATAGACGCTTTCTGCAAGATCATCTGCCGGAATGGTCATCTCACAATCGGCGCTCCAACCTCTCCAGCTATTTCAAACGTCCTTTGTTTCGATTTGGATTCGGCGTTGTCGAGCCTCGCGTCCAAACTTGGCGTGACCTATACTCGGTACGCCGACGACCTGTTTTTCTCAACGAATCAGGCCGGTGTTCTTCGTCCGCTTCAGGAGTCTGTGGAGCAGACCGTGAGAGTCGCCACATTGCCAGGCAACCTTGCGATAAACCACGGGAAAACGCGACACTCGTCTAAGAAACGGCTCAGGCGGGTAACGGGCATCGTGATTGGGAGCGATGGTAAGGCTCACGTCGGACGCGGCGTCAAGCGCAAGATTCGAGGAATGATCCACAGGTTCGATTCGCTGAATGACCAGGATCGGGCGAGCCTCGCGGGGCTCATCGCGTACGTGATCGGTTTCGATCCAGCGTTTCTTAACAGTCTGGTCACGAAGTACGGTCACGCTGCCGTCTCAAGGGCGCGATTTCCCACCAGGCCGAGCGGTGTAAACGTGAACTGAACGTGGCCCAGGCTGCAAACGGGCCTCCGGATCCTGGGGCTAGCCAGGCTAGCCGGGGTGACAATAGCAAAGCAAGTGCCAGGGCGGGGATGGGCAGTTCGTGTTCGCTCGCTTGATCGAGACGGCGCCGGAGAAGGTGTACGGAAATGCTGCCTTACTGTGTTGCATCGTTAAGCGCGGCGGGCGGCGAACGTCTTGCGGAACTTCTGGACCTTCGGCGCCACCACATATTGGCAGTACGGCTGAAGGGTGTTGTCGCGGAAGTAGTTCTGGTGGTAGTCCTCGGCGGGATGGAATTGGGCGGCGGGGGCCACTTCTGTCACAATCGCGTCCGGCCAGGAGGTCTGCGCGGCCTTCAGCGCGGCGTGAATGATGGGGCCTGGGCGGGGTCCATGAAGTAGATGGCGCTGCGGTACTGGGTGCCGATGTCGTTGCCCTGGCGGTTGAGCGTGGTGGGATCGTGGATGGCGAAGAAGATCTCCAGCAGATCTTCGAGGCGGATCACAGCGGGATCAAACTCGACTGCCACCACCTCCGCGTGGCCGGTACGTCCGCCGCAGACTTCCTTGTAGGTGGGATTGGGGGTTTGCCCGCCCATGTAGCCGGATATCGCCGCGTGCACGCCCCGCACTTCCTGGAATACGGCCTCCAGGCACCAGAAGCAACCGCCTCCCAGCACGATCTTTTCCCTACTCTGGACCATTCGCGGCACACCCTCCCGTAACCAAATCCGGCCTTGCAGCGCCCTTATTCCGGGGGCCCAGGGCTCACCCCATGATAGACCCCAGCATTACCATGAACACCATTACAGCGCGTATTCTCACGGCGGCCGCGGTCACTGTCTGCTCGGCGGGCCTGGTTCTTGTGATCCCGGACCCGGTGGCGGCGCAGAAAAAGAAATCCAGCGAGACCCCGTCGTGGGCTCCCAAGGCCCTGGCACCCACCAAGTGGGCGCCGCCGCACAAGCCGCATACGAAAATCGCTGAAGTAAAGGCGAAGCACAAGGGTGAAAAGAGCTGGCGGCACGTGGTGGTGGATGACGACCATCTGCACGGCGAGTACATCTATTCGCAGCCGGGCGCGAAGACGCAGCGCCGCTTCCATCCCGACACCCGGGAATGGTGGGTGGTGCTGGAGGGCCAGATCCGGTTCGAGATCGAAGGGCAGGAGCCGTTTGTGGCCACGCGCCGCAGCATGGTTCAGGTGCCGATGCAGACCATCTATTCGATGGAGGTTGTGGGCACTGAGCCGGCGCTGCGCTTTGAAGTGAACATCGCGCGTGCCAAGACGCTGTATCCGGCCGATGTGACGCCGCCGGAACTGCCGGGTTTCAAGTTCATTCCGGTGACGCTCAACCGTAAGCCCGGCCCCTACGACCATGGCAACGTGCCCCACATCAACCTGGACGAAGTGGCCAAGCGGCCCGAATACAGCAAGGGCAACGGGAACTTCCAGCATCGTTTTGTGCACGACGACCGCGCGGTTTCGAACATCATCTACGGCTATGAGAAGAACCTGCCGCCGTTTGACGCGAAGAACAAGGGCCACTACCATCCGGAGTGCGCCGAGTTCTGGGTGATCATGCAGGGGCAGATCCGCTACCCCATCGAATACCACGGCGACATCGTGGCCAGCGAGGGTGACGTGGTCTACGTGCCCATGTTCACCTTCCACGCGCCGCGCTGGCACGGCGAAGGCCCCTCCTGCCGGCTGGCGATGAACGGCTATCCGAACATCGCGCACCTGTTCGAATCGGCGATGCCGCACTAACGGAGAGGGGAGCGCCGGGGCGCGCTTCGCAGGTCGTCACGGTAATCGCTCCAGTTGGCGAGCACAAGGTAGAGGGCGGCTCCAAAAGCCGAAATCGTGCCCACGCACACAGCCAGAATGGCCAGGTAGTGAGCCGATACGGCACTGCCTTGGGGCTCAAAGATGAGGCGTGAAAACGCGCGTCCGAAGTTCATGCCGAAGAAGCCGGTGAGGACGGCCGCGCCGCCCAGCATCAGGCTGATGATGGCCAGGCGGTTCACGGCCTGGGTGCTTCGCCTCTGGTTGTAGTCGTGCAGGGCGGCGTTCAGGCGTTCGATTTCATCCTGGATTTCAGCTTTCATCGGGGGAATGCGGTACTGTTCGCACTGCATCTGGAAATGCTCGATCTCCTCATCTTTGTTGGCCAGCTCATCGAAGTGCCAGTAGTTGGAAAAGTTCAGGAAGTCGCTGCGAAGGGCGTTGGCGGCATGGACGTTCTCGCGGGTTAACTGCTCATCCACCAGGTCCCGGTGCAGGCGCCGCGAGACCAAGGCGATGCGCTCCTCGAAGTCGAGGAGTGTGGCGCGGTAGAAGAGCGCGATGACGGCCATCAGGTAGTACCGGGTGTTGAACATGCGCCAGATGAGGAATCCCTCGTCAACGGTGTGGAGCCCGCGGTCACCCGAACCAAACGTCATCGTGACACTGCTATAGCTGGTGAACCCGTAGTAGGTGCCCTGATGCGCCCACCGGCGGTAGACCTGGGTGACCATTTTCCGGCGTGTGAACTCCGGCTCATAGCGGAATTCGGGACCTTCGTGGTCGACATAGAGAGCCTGGCTCAACAGTTGCTGGTAATCCTCGGACTGCATGTAGCGCGGGGGCACGGAGGCCGGGTCGATCTCGAAGTACGAACAGACGATCATGCGTTCGTCGAGCACCGGTTCGTATTCGCGCCGTCCGTAGTCGATGAAGTAGAGCAGGCGCCGCAGGATGGCGGAAATGGGCGGAACGAAATCGCGAATCTCGCCACGCTCGAACGTCTCTTCAATCGCGATGCCGTTTGAGCTTCCGACGGCCACCCGGGCGGGCGCGCGGCCTTCACGGCGCTGACGGCCGCTGGAGGGGCAAACCTTGCGCAGCATTTCGTTGAGCCACAGCGCATCGCGCGCCGGGGCCGCGCCCAGGCTGGTTTTGAAGGACAGAATGCCGATGCCGTTGGCGAACAGGAAAAGCCGGAGGTCGCCCAGCGCGGCGCGGACGGAGCGGCCGCGAACATCCTCAACGTGGATCGACAGGTCTTCCGCGGGCAGTGTGTAGCAGCGCAGCAGGCATTCGTTCGGCGTGTCGCCGGGCATGTGGAGGGTGTCAAAAAAGACCCGCCGGACGAAGGTGTGGAAGAACACCATGTCCTGGTAGGCGGGAGAGTCCATGTCGAACCGGTCATAGGCGTCCCGCTTCCAATGTCGCAGGGGGCCGGCGCCGGGGCCGGAAGCCACCAGTTCATCCAGTCCGTCGATCCAATGACGGTCATGCCAGCAGGCTGGATGGCGCGACATGACGATCTCACGGTCGATGGAGAACGGGAAGAGAAAGTAGGTTTCCTGGCGCGATACGGATGTGGCCATGGCGCTCCAATTGTAGCGGGCTCGGGTGGTGGCCCGGTCAGGATAGAATCGCAGGTACGATGCAGCGCAGAGAGTTTCTCGCCCTTGCCCCCGCCGCGGCCCTTGGCCAGACGCCCGAGAAGTTGTTTGACGGCGCGACGCTCAATGGCTGGACCATTGAAGAGGGCCCGCAATCCGCCTTCTACGTGCAGGACGGCTCGATTGTGGTGCATGAGGGATCGAACTTTCCGGCATGGCTGCGGAGCAATCGGCGGTTTGAGAATTTCGATTTCCGGTGCGAGTTTTTCGTGCGCGGCTGGATGAACTCCGGCCTGTTCCTGAGCGCGCCGCGGCACGGGCGCGCCACCGAGGCGGGTCTGAAGATCAACATCTTCCACAAGGCGGAGCCGCAGCCGCTGGCCGAATCGATGGGTGCGGTGTTTCCGGTGGTGGCGCCGCGCAAGGTGAACGTGCGAGGCAACGGCCAGTGGAATACGCTGCGCGTCCGGCTTGACTGGCCATCGCTTCAGGTGTGGGTGAACGAGGAACTGGTTCAGGATCTGAATTGCGACCACATTCCAGAGCTTCGCCACAGGCTTCGTGACGGCTACATCGGCTTCGAGTCGCTTTCGTATCCCATCCGTTTCCGCAACATCAGCATTGAGACGCTGCCGTCGAAGCTGCACTGGGACCATCTCTACCGCGGGCCCGCCGACCTTGCCCAGTGGGTGCCCCATGAGAAAGCCAAATGGGAAACACTGGGCGAGGCGCTGCGCGCCGACGGTCTGGGCTACCTGGCCACGCGCAAGCAGTACCGCGACTTCGAGTTCCAGTGCTACATCCGCCACTCGAAGCATTCGAACGGCGGAATCCTGTTTCGCTGCGGCCCGGAACCGCGGGACCCGCATTACGAGATTCAGCTTCACGATGTGGAAGGGGCTGTCTATCCCACCGGGTCACTTTATGGGTATCAGCGCGCGCGATACCCGCGAGTGGAGCCGGAACAGTGGTACCCGTTCCAACTGATTGTGCGCTACCGCACGTGCATCGTCCGGGTGAACGGCGACACGGTAGCGGAGTATGACAAGCTGGAGCGGACCGGCGCCGGACCGCTGATGCTGCAAGCGCATCAGACAGGCCGCTGGATTGAGTACAAGGAGATTCGGGTTCGTGAACTGGCGTAGACGTCAACCACGCACCAGTTGATAGGGTTCCGGCGTGATCTTGAGCGTCCAGGCATGATCGCCGGGCAACGGCGTGGGAGCCGTCACTTCGAGCGCGCGGCCGTTCTGCTTCCACTCAAGCGGCGCCAGCTTGCCCAGCAGTTCCACGCGTGTCTTTTCCACCGCATGCACATTCGGCACTCGAAAGACGCCGCCGGCGGGGCGGCTGAGCGCGAACGCGTAAACGGCATCGCCCTTCCGGGTGAAGCGGTACTCTTCTCCGGCATCGTTCCTGGCCGCGGCGCGATTCCAGGTCCGGGTGCCGTGAATTGCTTCGCTGTTTGTCTTCATCCACTCGCCCAGGGCACGCAGTCTGCCGGTCTGAATGTCGGGAATGGAGCCATCCGGCCGCGGCCCGGCGTTGATCAGCAGATTGCCATTCCTGCTGACGACATCGATGAGCAGATGCACCAGTTTGTCGCGGGCGATGACGTGCTGCTCCCCCTCCACCGCGTTGTAGCCGAAGCTGAAGCCGAGGCCCCGGCAGGTCTCCCAGGGCTTCTCCACGATCTTGTCGTAGCGTGAGTACTCCGGGGTGGTGATGTCGGCGAACTCCACGCCAAAGCGGTTGTTCACCAAACCCTCGGGGAACCGGTTGAAGTAGTCCGCGAAGATCTCCGTCAGGCGCCCCTTGCCGGGATAGGTGATGTCGTTCCAGAGGATAGAAGGCTGGTACCGGTCGATCAATTCGCGCCAGTGGGCGTCGGCGTATTTTGCGTACTCCTCGCTCTGCGGTGCGGTGGTGCGCAGGCCGCCCATGCCGGCCACGGGCGTTTCCTCGAAGGTCCAGTCGAGCCCGCCGGAGTAGTAGAGGCCCATCTTCAGGCCCGCCTGGCGGACCGCGGTGGTGAGTTCGCCCACGATATCGCGCGAGGAGGCCAGCCCGGGACGCTTCGGATTCGGCACGCGGCTGGGCCAGAGCGTGAAACCGTCATGATGCTTGGTGGTAAGGACGGCGTAGCGGGCGCCGGTTTCGCGGAAGAGCGAGGCCCACGCCTTGGGGTCCCACCTGGCGGATTCAGTGTTGAAGGTGTCCTTGAAGTTGTAGTAGTCGAAATCCGCGCCGTATTTCTTCACGTGGTACTCGTAGGTGGGTGTCTTCTTCAGGCGCAGCGTGTTCAGATACCATTCGGCGTACGGATTCTCAAAGAACCACCTGGTCCAATCCACCTTGCCCAGCTCGCCCGAGGGAGGGGCGAACGCGGGCACGGAATAAAGGCCCCAGTGGATGAAGATGCCCAGCTTGGCGTCGCGGTACCAATCGGGCACGGTGTGCTTGCGCAGCGATTCCCAGGTGGGCTCGAAGCGTTTGGACGCCTGTGACTGGGCGAGCAGCGGCGCTCCCGTAAGCGTAAGAACGAAGCGGCGGCGATCCATCATCAGCGAGTATGGCAGACAGCAGGGTAGCCTGTGAGGTGATGTTTCGTGTCTCGGCCACGGGCGCCGTGGAAGAACTGATGGTGTGTATCGCCGACCTGGAGGTGGCCGGCGCCGAGGAGCGCGGCTCGACGGCCGAGTTCTGGTTTCTTCGCGAAGATGAAGCACGCCTCTGCGCCGCCCGGTTGAGCGGCGCGCGGGTGGAACGCGTGGAGGATCGCAATTGGAATGCCGCCTGGCAGGACGAGTGGCAGCCCGCTCTGGTGGGTGCGCGATGGTTCCTTACGCTGCCCGGCTACGCCGGTGAGACGCCACGCGGCCGTCTGCGACAGGACATGCACCGTGGGACGGCGTTTGGCAACGGCGACCACGCCACGACACGGCTCTGCCTGGCCGCCATGGAAAGCCTGGCACGGCCCGGGCGGCGGTTCCTTGACCTGGGCTGCGGCTCCGGGCTGCTGCTGGAAGCCGCCGCCGCGCTGGGCGCCACGCCCGTGGGGTGTGACTTGGATCACGCCGCGCTGCCAAGTTCAGGCCACTGCTATGCGGGCTCCATCGATGCCATCCGTCCAGGATCCCTGGATTGCCTGGTGGCGAACATTCAGTTGGGCGTGCTTCTGGATCTGATGGACGGCATCGGTGAAGCCTTGGCGCCCGGCGGTTGCGCGATTCTGAGCGGCATTCTTGCCTCTCAAAAGGAAGAAGCCCGGACGCTGTGGTCCGGGCCTCGGTGGGATACGATTTCTATCGAGGTGTGCGACGGCTGGCTTGCGGCGTGTTTGATACGCCGATAGCGCAGGGCTCAGGCGCAGGTAGCGCAGACCTCTTTCACCGCCGCCAGGGCCGCTTCGTAGTCCGGATGATCCGCCACTTCCTTGACGTATTCGGCGTGACGCACCACGTTGTTCTGATCGACCACGAAAATGGCCCGGCTCTCAATCCGCAGTTCCTTGATCAGGGTGCCGAACGCCGACCCGAACGAGCCCTCGCGGTGGTCGCTGAGCATCTTCACACGGTCCACGCCGAATGCCCCGCACCAGCGCTTCTGGGCGAATGGCAGATCCATGCTGACGGTGAAGATCTCCACGTTGTTCAAGCGTGCCGCCTCATCGTTGAAGCGCTTGGTCTGCGCGTCGCACACGGGGGTGTCAAGCGACGGAACAACGCTGAAGATCCTGACGCTTTGGCCCGTGGCCGCCAAGGTCACTTCCTGCAACGTGCCGTCAACGGTCTTGAAGTCCGGCGCGGCATCGCCTGCCTTCAGTTCGGGCCCGATCAAGGTAAACGGCTTGCCGCGTAGGGTGGTAGCTGCTGCTCTTTCCATAAGGCCCTATTGTAGCAACGCGGCCAACTCGGCCCGAGTGACAACGGGCAACCGGCAGGTGAAATTCTCGCAGACGTAGGCTGCCGCGCGCCCTTCCACCGGCGTCATGGCGGCCACCGCGGGCGCCAACTCCGCCAGCGCGGAGCTGGGGCGCAACACCGCCGTCGCCGGTAGGAATCGTGCCCGGACCTCGGCCAGCAGACTCTCCGCCGCATCCCCGGCAATCACGACCTGCCGCGCGGGCGACAGCAGCCGCTCCACCGCCGCCACCATGTTGGGCGCGGTGACCGGCTGATCGTACAGTTTGTTCGAGAAAGCCGACGCGGCACGTTCAGCGGCCAGCCGGTAGCGGCTGTCGCCGGTGAGATGGGCAAGGCGCGCCAGGTTCATCACGGCCACGGAATTGCCGGAGGGTTCGGCGCCGTCGTAATCGTCCTTCATGCGTAGCACCAGGTGAGCATCGGCTTCGGTGGTGCTGAAGAAGGCGCCATTCGCGCGATCCTCGAACAGGTCCAGCATGTCGTCGGTCCAGCGGATGGCCTGCTTGAGGTGCGCGGCGTCGAAGTCCGCTTCGTAGAGGTCCAGCAGCGCCTGAGCGTGGAAGGCGTAGTCGTCGAGAAAGCCGGGAATGGCTGCCTCGCCATCGCGATACCGGCGCAGCAGGACGCCATCGGCCGTGACAAGATGCCGGTGGATGAACTCCGCGGCGCGCTGGGCGCATTCGAGATACTCCGCGTGGCCCAGGACCTGATAGCCCTTGGCGAAGGCGGAGATCATCAGACCATTCCACGCCACCAGAATCTTGTCGTCCAGATGCGGCCGGATGCGCCCGTTGCGCCGCCGCATCAGTTCCTCGACCGCGCCGTTGAGTGCCTCGGATACGCTCGACGGCTCGACGCCAAACCGGGCTGCCGTCTCCTCGACGGTGTGGGCGGCGAACAGGATGTTGCGGCCCGTAAACTCGCCATGCGGATCCTCGGCCACGTTGCCATCGGCTTCCACGCCGAAGCGATACGAGAACCACGCGGCCGTTTCGGGTGCCAGGGCCGCATCCAACTCCGCGCGGCTCCAGATGTAGAAGGCGCCTTCGCCCTTCTCGCCCGGGTTCGCCGGGTCCATCACGCTGTCGGCATCCTCGGCGGAATAGAAGCCGCCCTCAGGATGCGCCAGGTCCCGCATCACATACCGGAAGATGGCGCGAGCCGACTCCGCCAGTGCCGCGTCGCCCGTCACCTGATATGCCTCCAGGTACGACACCGCCAACTGAGCCTGGTCATACAGCATCTTCTCGAAGTGCGGCACGAACCACCGTGCATCCACCGAATAGCGGTGAAAGCCGCCTCCCAACTGATCGTTCATGCCCCCAGCCGCCATGGCGCGCAGGGTCTTGACCGTCATCTCCAGGGCCTCGGGATTCCGCGTTCGGGCCCAGTGCCGCAGCAGGAACGTGAACGCCACCGGGCGGGGGAACTTCGGGGTACTCCAGCCCCCATAACGCGTGTCAAAACCCCGGCGCAATGTCTGAAACAGACTTCCGCTAATCTGTCCGATATCGATGGAGCCGCGTCCGGCCACGGCCGCGTGCTGGCGAAGTTGCGACAGGATGCTTTCGCCCGACGCGGTGATGCGAGCTTGCTCCTCGCGCCACGCCCGCGCGATATGTTCCAGCACGGTTTTGAATCCCGGCCGCCCCCAGCGGTCCGTGGGAGGAAAATACGTCCCGCCGTAGAAGGGCTTCAGATCGGGCGCCAGCCACACCGACATCGGCCAGCCCCCGCCGCCGGAAGTGGCCTGCACGAACAGCATGTAGATGCGATCCACGTCCGGCCGTTCCTCCCGGTCCACTTTCACCGGAACGAAATCGCGATTGAGAATCGCCGCGATCTCCTCGTTCTCAAAGGACTCGCGCTCCATCACATGGCACCAGTGGCAGGTGGAATAGCCGACGGAAAGGAAGATGGGCTTTTCGCCGCGCCGCGCTTCCTCAAACGCCTCCTCGCCCCACGGTCTCCACTCGACAGGATTGTGGGCATGCTGCAACAGGTAGGGGCTTTTCTCGTGAATCAGGCGGTTGGTGTGGGCGGGTTGGCCGGTGTGCATCGGGGTCTCTCACCAGTATTGCAGTAGCATTGGGAATACAGGCCGTTTAACGCATGAGTTCGCACCAGCAGACCCGGGAACAGCTTCTTGAGACTTTGAAGGACTACCTCCGGATTCCCAGCATCAGCACGCTTCCGGAGCATCGCGCCGACGTGCGCCGCGCCGCCGTTTTCACCGCGGGGCAAATGCGCGCCGCCGGGCTGGACAACGTGGAGTTGATGGAGGACCCGGAAGGGGGGCATCCGTTGGTCTACGGGGACTGGCTTCACGCCCCTGGCAAGCCGACGCTTCTGTTCTACGGCCACTACGACGTTCAGCCGGCCGACCCGCTTCAGGAATGGATCACGCCGCCGTTTGAGCCCGACGTTCGGAACGGCAACATCTACGCCCGCGGCGCCGCCGACGACAAGGGCCTGCTGCTTATCCTGATCAAGGCCGCCGAGCGCGTGTTGCGGGGCCAAGGCGGGCTGCCCGTCAACGTGCGATTTCTCATTGAAGGCGAAGAGGAGTCCGGCGGGGAACACATCGCACGCTACACGGCATCGCGGCCGCAACGTCTTCAAGCCGAAGCCGCCGTGATCTGCGACACCGAGATGTTCGCCCCCGGCCTGCCCACCATCTGCGTTGGACTGCGCGGCCTTGTCTATGGCGAGATCCACGTGCAGGGCGCCCGCACCGATCTCCACTCGGGTGTCTATGGCGGCGCGGCGCCCAATCCGTTGCAGGCGTTGGCGCACATTCTGGCCGCGCTCAAGGACAGGGATGGCCGCATTCTCATTCCCGGTTTCCACGACGCCCTGCGTCCGCCCACGGAAGCCGAGCGCGCCGCCTGGGCCCGCCTGCCGTTCGATGAACGGGCCTATCTGGAGCACGAGATGAAAGCCCAGGCGCTCGTGATGGAGCCCGGCGCGACGCTGTTTGACAGCCTTTGGGCACGCCCCACCTTCGAAGTTCATGGGATTCGCGGAGGCTTCACCGGGGAAGGCGCCAAGACTGTCATCCCGGCCAGCGCCGTGGCGAAAGTGAGCGCCCGTCTGGTGGCGGATCAGGACCCCGATACCGCCATAGCCCAGATCACCCGGGCCGTGAACGAGGCCTGCCCGCGCGGCGTCACGGCGCGTTTTCAGGCCATCCACGCGGGGCCGGCGTCGCTGGTGGACACGGACAACCGCTTCATCCGCCTTGCCGCCCAAGCGATGACGGAGGAATGGGGCGTCGAGACCGTCTACGTGCGCAGCGGCGGCTCCATTCCCATCGTTGGCCTTTTCAACGAACACCTGGGAATTCCCAGCGTGATGATGGGCTTCGGGCTGCCCGACGACAACCTGCATGCGCCCAATGAGAAGCTGAATCTCGACAACTTCTTCCGCGGTATCAGCGCCACGGCGCGATTCCTTGAACTGGCGGGAGCCTAGAGGCGTGGCGTTCGACTTTGTCGATCAACTGAAGTCTTCGGTGGACATTGTCGCCGTGGTGGGTGAGTACGTGCGCCTGAAGAAGGCCGGCGCCAGTCCACGCTGGGTGGGGCTGTGCCCCTTTCACACCGAGAAGTCGCCGTCGTTCGGCGTGCACAGCACACGCCAGTTCTATAAGTGCTTCGGCTGCGGCGCCGCCGGCGACGTGTTGAAGTTCGTGATGGAGATTGAGGGGCTCAGCTTCTATGAGGCCCTGAAAGCGCTCGCCGAGCGGCACGGCATCCCGATGCCGAAGCGCCATGAGTACTCAGACCCCGAAAGCCGTCTGCGTGCCTCCGTGGGGGATCTGCAGGAACTGGCGGCCAAACAGTTTCGCGAGAATCTCGCCGGTCCCAAGGGCGCCGAAGCCCGTGCCTATCTGCAGCGCCGCGGAGTTACGCCGCAGGTTGCCGAAGAGTTCATGCTGGGTTATTCGGAAGGCGGGGGCCAGCAACTGGCTCGGCTGTTCGAAAAGCAGGGAGTGCCGCGCGACCAACTCGAGAAATCGGGTCTGGTGATGGCGCGCCAGGAGGGCGGCGGCTGGTTTGACCGGTTTCGCAACCGCCTGATGTTCCCCATTCACGGTGAAACCGGCAAGGTCATTGCCTTCGCCGGCCGGGCCCTGGGCGATGACAACCCCAAGTATCTCAACTCACCGGAGACGCCGATTTACCAGAAGAGCCACGTGCTCTACAATCTGCACCGCGCCAAGGCGGAGGCCCGCAAGCTGGATTTCACCATCCTTGTCGAAGGCTACATGGATGTGATCGGAGTCAGCGCCGCCGGCATCCGGGGCGTGGTGGCAAGCTGCGGCACGGCACTTACGAATCAACAGGTGCGCATGCTGAAGCGGCATTCCGAAAAAGTGATCGTCAACTTCGATCCGGACAATGCGGGCGCCGGCGCCACCGAGCGCTCCATTCAGCTTTTTATCGAGGAAGGCATGCGCATCCGTGTGCTCGAACTGGACGGAGGGCTGGACCCCGATGAGTACGTCAAGGAGCGCGGAGCCAGCAGCTACCGTGACCGCCTGATGCACTCCAAGGGCTACTTCCACTGGCTGGCCGACCGTGCCCGCACGCGATTCGACATGCGCGATTCCGACGGACGCATGCAGGCCTTCAAGTGGCTGCTGCCCAACGTGCAGCGAGTGGGCGAGAAACTGGAACGTCTGGCCGTGGTGAACGACATCGCGTTTCAACTTGGCGTGGAGCCCGGCCCCGTGCTGGAGCAGTTCCGCAAGGCGGCCGTCGACCGGAAGACCGCGGAGATGCGTCCCGAAAACCGCGAGACGCAGGTGACTGACGCCGAACGCACGCTGCTGCGGCTGCTGCTTTCGGAAGAAGATGTGCGTGAGAGCCTGGGCCCGCATCTGGCGTCGCTGGGGCAATTGGAGAGGCTGGCCACGCGGCGGATCCTTGAAACCATCGGGGCGATGATTCAGGGGGGCGGCCGTTTCAGCTATGGCGATCTCGAAGCCCGGCTGGACGAAGCGGGACGCAAGCTGCTGGGGCTGCTCACCTGGAGCGAGGAGGACCCGGCGCGCCACCGTTCCGCGCTCCCCTCGGTGGAACAGGCGGCGAACGCCTGGCGCGATCTGAATGCGCTGGGCCAGAAGGCGGACCGGGCCCGGCTGCGGGCGCGAATCCGCGAAGCCACCAGCGCCGGCCGCCATGAAGAAGCGCTTAGTCTGATCGCTGAACTCGACGGTCAAGGCCCGGAGTAACCCGCGCCGCCAGTGATACCATGAAATCACCGGTTCTGTCGGAGACCGGGCATTGAAACCGCGTGGCAGGCAACCCCAAGCTCGATCGGATCAGTAAACTTGTCGATCTCGGCAAGGAGAAGGGTTTCGTCCTCTTTGATGAGCTGAATGAAGTGCTCCCGGAGGACACCTCCGCCGGCTCCGATCTTGACGATATTCTGGCGACGCTCGAAGGCGCGGGCGTCGAACTGATCGAAGATCCGAAGATTGGCGGCAAACTCGCTGATGCGGACTACTCCGCCGAATCCGACAGCGGCGAATTCATCGACAAGACCAACGATCCGGTGCGGATGTACCTGCGCGAGATGGGGGCTGTCCATCTTCTCGATCGGGGCGGGGAAGTGGAACTGTCCAAGCGCATCGAACGCGGACGCAATCGCATGGAAAAGGCTTTGTCGCGTTCGCCCTTCGTGGTCCGCCAAATCCTGGCGATGGCCAGCGATGCGCGGGAGGGCCGGTGCGATTTCTCGGAACTGATCACGCTTGCCGATGATCCTTCCAGCGCCGCCGAGGACTGGGAACAGCGTGCGACAGAGCACTTCCTTGAGTCGGCGGAAGAAATCGACAAGCTGTTCAAGAAACTCCAGCAGACCCGTAACCGCCTGCCCTATATCTCGCCTTCCTCGAAGCCGAAGCAGCATCGTGGCGCCCGCTGGACCGCGGCCCGGCTCACCATTGAGATTTCGAAAGCCATGCGGGGCCTGGGATTCACCTCGGTGGCCTGGAACCGGTTTACGGCCCGCCTCACAGCCACGGTGGGCCGGCTGAAAGCCATTGAGGAAGAGATCAATCTGGCCCAGCGCCTTTCGGAACGCGAACTGGGCCACTCACAGCCCGCGCGCGACGCCCGGCGCGACGTCAAGAGCCACGCCGCGCAGATCCAGCAGATTGAGCAGGAGTGCGGGGCCACGGCTGTGGAACTGCGCGGCACCCTGGAGGTGGTCACCAAGTCGGAAGCGGAGGCTTCCTGCGGCCGCAAGCAGCTCATCGAAGCGAACCTGCGCCTGGTGGTCTCCATCGCCAAGCGTTACACCAATCGCGGGCTCCACTTTCTGGATCTCATCCAGGAAGGCAACCTGGGGCTGATGCGGGCCGTGGAAAAGTTCGAATACCGGCGCGGCTACAAGTTCTCCACCTACGCCACATGGTGGGTGCGGCAGGCCATCACGCGCGCCATTGCCGATCAGGCGCGCACCATCCGCATCCCGGTGCACATGATCGAGACCATCAACAAGCTGGTCCGCACGCAACGTTCGCTTCAGCAGAAACTGGGGCGCGACGCCACTGTGGATGAGCTGGCCCGCCACATGGACATGCCGGTTGATCGTATCCGGCGCGTCATGCACATTTCCCAGGAGCCCATCTCGCTCGAAACGCCGGTGGGCGAAGAGGATGAGTCGCATCTGGGCGATTTCATCATCGATAAGAACACGCCCTCACCCGCCGAGGCGCTGGTGAACCTGAACCTGCGTGAGCAGACCGCGGAGATTCTCAAGACACTCGCGCCGCGCGAGGAGAGGATCATCAAAATGCGCTTCGGTCTGCTGGATGGCAGCGAACACACACTGGAAGAAGTGGGCCACGCATTCAACATCACCCGTGAACGCATCCGTCAGATCGAAGCCAAGGTGCTGCGCAAGCTGCGCCATCCCAGCCGCAGCCACCGTCTGCGTCCGTTCATGAACGGCCAGGGGGAATAGCGCCGCCGTAGTATTGCCGCACCAGTGCATGGATCGGCGCGGGAACCAGATGTTCCCAACGCTCACCGGCCGTGATGCGGCGCCGCACAGCGGTGGACGAAACGCCGCTCCAGTCTTCCTGAAGAGTCAGGGCTCTGATGGCGTGGTCCAATCCCTGGGGAACACGGTACTCACCGCCCCGCGCCGCCACCAGCAGGTCATACTCACGAAGCTGCTCGCCGAAAGGGGGCACGCCGTCGTACCGCCAGGTCTCCGCCCGTTCGGCCGCGTCCCGCCCGCAGATGATCACCGGGCGGGCGCCCGGCCACCGTGTGGTGGCTTCGCGCGCGATTTCAAGAAACAAACCGCGCTCAGGCACGAAATGAGTGAAACGCCGCCCGGCCGCCAGTGCGGCCAGCATGGTGAGCCGTTCCTCAAGCGTCACTCCTTCGTAGCGTTTATGCGGAAACTCACCGGGCATCACCAGCGCCACCAGATCCACGTGCTCCAGCGCCGCCTCAGCCACGGCCAGGTGCGCCACCGTCGGCGGGTGAAAAGACCCGGGCATCAGCCCCACGCGCATCGAATCGGCCCCATGCCGCTATGCTATCGAATGTACTCATGATCCGGAAAGAACTTCGCGTGGCGCTCATCGGGCAGGGTTCCATGGGCCGCGCGCACTCCAATGCGTATGCGCAGGTGGGCCATTTCTTCGATACTCCTTTCTCCATCCGCCGGCAGGTGATTTGCGGCCGGAACGCGGAAACACTCGGCGGCATGGCCGCGCGCTGGGGTTGGGAAGAGACCGCGACGGACTGGCGCCAGGTGATCGATCGCCCCGATATCGACATCGTTGATGTGGCCACACCCAACACGATGCACGCCGAAATGGCCATTGCGGCCGCCCGCGCGGGCAAGATCGTCTTCTGTGAAAAGCCGCTGGCAGTCAGCGTGGAGGAAGCGGAGCGGATGGTGGAAGCGGCCCGCCGGGTTCCGAACATGGTGTGGTTCAACTACCGGCGGGTGCCCGCCATCGCCTATACCCGGCGGCTCATTGAGGAAGACCGAATCGGGCGCGTGTTTCACTATCGAGCCGCCTATCTTCAGGAGTGGGGCAATGACCCCAAGCGGCCGCCCAACTGGAAGATGTATCGCGCCACCGCGGGCTCAGGCGTGCTGGGCGACCTGCTCTCGCACCTGGTGGACACCGCCCTCTATCTCAACGGTCCCATCGCCGAAGTGAGCGCCCTGCAACACACCTTCGCGGAGGGCCGCGATATTGACGACGCCACGCTGCTGCTGGCCCGCTTCGCCAATGGCAGCGTTGGAACCTTTGAAGCCACGCGGTATGCCGTGGGCCGCCGGAACAGCAATTGCTTTGAGATCCACGGCGCGCGGGGCATGGCTCGCTTTGACCTGGAAGATTTGAACCGTCTGGATTTCCACGACGCCACTGAGCCCGCGGCCACGGCCGGCGCACGCCGCCTGCTGGTCACGGGACCCGATCAACCCTACGCCGGTGTTTTCTGGAGACCCGGTCACATCATCGGCTACGAACACACGTTCATTGCCGCGCTCGGTGATTTTCTCGCAGCCTTGGCTGACGGCCGCGAGTTTCATCCCGGCTTCGACGACGGGCTGGCTGTTGAACGCGTGCTGGACGCTGTCGCCCGCTCCGCCGTTTCGCGAGCCTGGACTCAGGTTCCTGCCGGTTCTCCGATTTCGCCCCCGGTCCCCAAATTCACGTAGAGTAGAAGATTAATCATGTTCTCCTGGATCTGTCCCACCTGCGGCCGCGAATGCCAACCGTCGGATTCCGATTGTCCGAACTGCGTGGCGAAACAGGCGGCGCCCCCGCCGCCGCCGGCGTATCCGCCTCCGCCGCCCTATCCGCCGCAGCAGGGATATCCGCCTCCGCCGCAAGGCTATTCTCCGCCGCAAGGCCAGCCGCAGTATCCGCCTCCTCCGCCGCACTACCAGCAGCCCCACCAGGGCTATCCGCAGGCTCCGTATCCACAACCGCCGTATCCGCCTCCGCCGTATCCGGCGCAGGCATCGCCCCATCAACAGGCCCCACCACCGCCGCCCCAGCAGCCGTACTACGCGGTCCCGCCGCCGTCCACCGGGTTGCCCGGCTGGCTCATCTCGATTCTGGTCGCGGCAGGAATCGGGGTTGTGGGTTTCGGCGCGTTCTATCTCCTGCGATCCCCGGCGTCGCCGAAATCCGCCGCGGTGGAGACGGCCGCTTCGGAAGAAGGCGCGGCCGGCGCCGCGCGTCACCCCCAGGCGCGCCACGTGGAGATCACGGGGCTCCGCCTGCTTGAGGAAAAGGGCAAACCAGCCGTGCGGTTCGTGATCGTCAATCACAGCCCCGCCGACATTACGGGCCTTGAGGTCACGGCGCGTCTCACCACCAACAGGGCCGCTGCCGGCGACCCTCCCGTGGGGACGTTCAAGTTCAACGTGCGTGTTCTGGGCGCCATGGACACCGACGACATCACCGCGCCGCTCGAAACGAAGGCGCGTGCTTACGAGTTGCCGGACTGGCAGTTCCTGAAGGTGGAGGCGGACATCAACGCCGCGAAGTAGCGCAGCCTGCCGGGGGCCCAACGCCCATGCGGGCCAGATTGTCCAGCGCTTCAGCAAAACAGGGTGCAACGGCGAGCGCCCGCTCGAAATCGGCCCGGGCGGCCTCGTGCTGGCCCATGGCTGCCAGCGCCGCGCCTCGATTGTTGAATGCCCGGGCGTCGTTCGGTCGTAACGCCAGCGCCCGGCCAAACCACGCCAGAGCCTGCGCCGGCTGTCCCACCGTCATGTAGACTCGCCCGAACTCAGCGGCCACCACGGCATCTTCCGGCGCCAGCACCCGCGCCTCCTCCAGCAGCCGCAAAGCCTCCTCCGGCCTCACCGCGCGCGCCAGTTGGATGCGGGGCCGCACGCGTCCGGGAGCCAACCGCACCGCTTCGCGCCAAAGGGACTCCTCGGTCAGCCACACGCCGGTACGACCAATGCTCAGCAGGCACAACGCCGTCAGCAGCACTCCGCGCGACCAGCCCGGCAGGCGCACCAACAGCAGGCCCGCTGCCGCGCAAAACGCGAGCATCGGAAGATACATGCGCCGGTCCGCCGAAAGATCGGCCACCGGGACCACGGACGAACTCGGGAGCAGCAACAGCAGACCCGCGCAGAACCAGAACCCCGCGCGGGCCTTGCTCCACCAGCGCGACGCAATCCCGCACGTCACACACAAGCCAAGCCATCCCAGCCACTGGCGGGTCACCACGAAGTCAGGCTCAATGGTGAATCCCCAGGGAATGAGGAAGAGCTTCAGGTATCGCCAGATCACCGCGCCCTGGGTGGCCAGATAGTCCAGCGGGGCAATGCCGGACTGTGCTCCGGCGCCGCTGCCCGGTATCACCGCGGTCAACCAAACGCCATAGGCGCCCGCGGCCGCTGCCAGCGCCGCCATCGCGCCAATGGGCCGCCACTCCGTGCGATTGCGCGAGATCGCCAGGTGCAACATCGCCAGGAACACCGGAAACGCCACGACGTCCTCTCGCGAGAGAAGGGCCGCCACGAACCAGCCCACGGCGTGCCAGTGGCGTCCGGCGGCCCAGCGCTCGAGCGCGGCCAGGCAACACACCGCGCCCAGCAACACACTGCGGGCGAAGATATAGTTCACCGCTTCGGCCTGCATCGGATGCACCGCGAACAGGGCCGCGCCCAGCCACGCCGAAGGGGCGGGAATCAATCGCCGCAGGGCCTGATAGGCCAGGCAGGCCGCCGCCAGGTGCAAGGCCAGGTTCAGCAGATGATGCGCCCACGGCCGGCCGCCGCCCAGAGCATGGCTCGCCATCAGCGTCAGGGATGCCAGGGGCCGGTTGGGGGTAAGGATCGGCTGGCTCAGCAGGGAATAGTCGTCCAGGTGATAACTGCCAGCCACGGACGCCCCAAAGGCCAGCAGGGCCAGCGCCGGAAGCCAGAGTGTTTCACGATGGGGCAGTGATATCCTCAAAAATCGCCGTGAAGCCCAAACGCCCCAGAACCGCAGCCGAGCGCAAACAGCGCCTCGCCGCCATCCTCGAACGCCTCAACAAGCTGTTTCCAGACGTCACCTGCGCCTTGCATCATTCGAACGCCTGGGAACTGCTGGTGGCCACAATCCTCTCGGCCCAGTGTACCGATCAGCGGGTCAACATGGTGACGCCGGGGCTCTTCCGCAAATACCCAACCATCCGCGATTTCGCCATTGTCCCTCAGGAAGAACTGGCGCGCGACATCCACTCCACCGGCTTCTTCAACAACAAAGCGAAGTCCATCATCGGGGCGGCCCGCAAGATCCTCGCGGACTTCAACGGGGAGATCCCCCAGGACATCGACCGGCTTCTCACCGTGCCCGGAGCCGCCCGCAAGACCGCCAACGTCGTTCTCGGCACGGCGTTTGGCATCGCGAGCGGCGTCGTCGTCGATACTCATGTCCACCGCATCGCTCGCCGGCTTGATCTGACGTCCGCCGATGATCCCGTGAACATCGAACGAGACCTGATGAAGATCCTGCCGCGCGACCGCTGGATCCTGTTTTCGCACCAGATCATTCATCACGGGCGGAATCTCTGCAACGCCCGAAAACCCGTCTGCGGCGAGTGTCCGCTCAACGATCTCTGCTACGCCAAGGACAAGACGGCTTGATTCCTCAGGCTGCCTACATTCTGTTCGCGGCGGCCTTCACGCTGGGCGCTTGCGCGGCATGCGGCCGCCTGCTGCTTGGCCGTCTACCACTCAATCTCAGCCGTCCGGAGTTCCACATACTCTCTTTTCTGGCCGGCGCTCCCATCCTCAGCCTGATCGTGTTTGCGCTTGCCTCGCTGGGTCTTGTCTACAAGGGCACGCTGCTGGCCGTGGGTCTTGCACTGCTTGTTGCCGCCGCGCGGTGGACACGGCATACGGCGCACGCCCAATCGATACCGCCTCTGCCTCGTGGTGCGGCGTGGCTGCTCGCCTGTGCGCTCCCGTTCGGCGTCTGGTACTTTGCCGCCGCGCTTGGCCCCGAGGCGTCGCCGGATCGGATGAGTTACCACCTTGGCATCACGGCGCGAACCTACCGGGCTCATGGCTTCGAGCCGCTCACGGGCAATTTGCTGGCCAGCCTCCCGCGCGGCGTGGAGATGCTTTACCTGTTTGCCTGGCCCTTCGGACGCCACTCCGCCGCCGCGGTCATTCACCTGAGTTTCCTCTGCGCCCTGGCTGCGCTTGTGGTGTGTCACGGCCGCCGGTTCGGTCATCCCTGGGCGGGCTCGGCCGCCGCGCTCGCCTTGTTTGCCACCCCGGTGGTGGGCGTGGACGCCACCAGCGCCTATGTGGATCTGGCCGCCGCCGCCATCATTTTCGGGGTCTATCACACGGTTCGCGTTTGGGAACTCGCCCGGTCGCTCCACCTGGCGGCGCTTGCCGGTCTGCTGGCCGGCTACTGCTACGCCATCAAGTACACGGCCACGGCGGCGTTGGTTTGGGCCCTGGTGGTCATCGGGTACCGGCAGTGGCGCGTGTCGGCGCCGCTCCTGCGCCCGCTCGCGGTATTCCTGGGCGCGGCTTCCGTGTCGATTCTCCCGTGGGTGGTTCGCAATGCCGTCGTGGTGGGGAACCCGTTTGCGCCTCTCTTCAACCGCTGGTTTCCCAACCCTCATGTGACTATCGCCTTTGAACGCGAGGGCTCGGCTTTCCTGCGCCACTACGACCTTCCCAGCTTTTGGTCACTGCCATTGGAGTTGACGCTTCGGGGGGATCATCTGGGCGGTGTGCTGGGTCCTCTGTTTCTGCTGGCGCCCTTGGCGCTGTTCTCCCTGCGTCACTTCGCCGCACGGCAGCTTGGTCTTTTCGTCCTGGCGCTTCTGGCTGTGTACCCGGCGAACATCGCCACGCGTTTCCTCATCCCGGCACTTGCCCCGGTTCTGCTCATCGCGGCCATCGGGTTGGAGCGGCGCCGGGCGCTGCTGGTGGCCCTGACCGGGCTGCATGCAGTGCTCTCCTGGCCGGCGGCCGTGGATCTTTGGGCGCGGCCCGGAGTCTGGAAAGTGGAGAGGATCCCTTGGCGTCAGGCCCTACATGTGGATGCCGAAGAGCCTTATCTCAACGAACGCAGCGGGGCCTATTTGAATGCCCGCATGATCGAATCCCTCACCCGCCCGGACGCCCGCGTCCTCACCTTTCAGCCCGCCGCCGAAGCCTACACGTCGCGCGACATCGTGGTGGCGTTCCATTCGGCCCACGGAATCAAGCTTCGGGATATTCTGCTGGCCGGCGTGAGGGAAGAAGAGCAGCCTCGTTACCGTGTGGAGTTCAACGGGCCGCGCTCAGCGGCTGGCCTGCGCATTGTCCAGACGGCCGAAGGGCCCGACCAGTGGAGCATCAACGAAATCTCCCTGTTCCAGAGCGGCCGCCGGCTTCCCGCCGCGTCGTGGCGCGCCACCACGCAGCCCTACCCGTGGGATGCCGGGCTTCTCATCGACGGCCGCCTGCTTCCGCGCTGGAGAAGCTGGGAGCGTCAGCGTCCCGGCATGTTCGCCGAACTTGACCTTGGCCAACGCACTACGTTCGACCGGCTTGTCATTGATGGCACGCGCGACCAGTGGAACATACGCCTCACACTGCATCTTTGGAACGCCGCCACGTCAAGCTGGGAACACAGCGGCGCCGAGCCCGCCGTCTCCCAGATCGCGGTTCCGCCGGGCTTGAGGCGGCTGGCCATGCAGGAAGTCCGCGCCGCCGGGATCACCCACATTCTCATCAGCCGCGACGACTATCTGGATGCGGACATGCGCCGTGAGGCGTCACAATGGGGAATACGGTGGCTGGGCGAACGCAACGCCTCCACACTCTACGAAATCGAATGACAGCCACCCCCGAACTCTTCCTCGGCGTGGACGGCGGCCAGTCCTGGACGAAGGCGCTCATTGCCGATGGCACCGGCCGCATTCTCGGCTTTGGCCACGGCGGCGAATGCAATCACGTCAAGGGTCCGGCTGGACGCACCAAGTTCTCGAACGCCATCTCCGGTTGCGTGCGCATGGCCTGCGAGCAGGCCGGGTTTGAGGCGGCCAGGGTCCACTTCTCCGGCGCCTGCCTCGGCTTCAGCGGCGGCGCAGCCGACAAGCTGGACCTGCTGGATGAGATGATCCGGGCCAGCCACCGGACCGTCAGCCACGACGGGTTCATTGCCCTGGTGGGCGCCACCGCCGGCGAACCCGGCATCATCGCCATCGCGGGAACCGGACAGCTCTGCTTTGGCCGCAACCGCGAGGGCCGCACCGCGCGTGCGGGCGGCTGGGGATTCCTTTTTGGAGACGAGGGCGGCGGCTTCGATACCACGCGCCAGGCGCTCCGCGCCATTCTCCGCATGGAGGAGGGTTGGGGGCCGCCCACAGCGCTTCTCCCGATGCTGCTGGAAGCCACCGGCGCCGCCAGTGCCAACGACCTGCTCCACCGGTTCTACACCACCGATTATCCGCGCCCCATGATCGCCGGATTTTCGAAGCTGGTGGGCCAGGCCGCGGATGAGGGAGACGGCGTGGCCGCCGGCATCCTGCGCACCGCGGCGCAGAGCCTGGCTATGTACACAACCGCGGTTCAGCGGCAACTTTTCGGCGCGGACGATCCGGTTCGTGTCGCCTACATCGGCGGCATGTTCAAGAGCGGTCTTCTCCGCCAGCGCTTCATCGACATCCTCTCCCTGGATGACTCCGTTACCGTGGCGCCGCCCCGCTTCAGCCCCGTTGCCGGCGCTCTCATTGAAGCCTTTCGCATCGCCGGCCGCGAGCCGGATCTCGACCAGATCACCGCCTACGAGAAGTCATGATCAAACCGTTTTCACTCTTCCTCACCGCGCTCACACTCACCGCCGCGGAGCCCGACTGGCCGGAGGTGGATCGCCACGCCGTCAGCTTCCTGCAAAGCTATCTCCGCATTCGCAGCGTGAATCCACCCGCTGATACGCGCGAAGCGGCCGCGCTGTTTGCCGGCGAACTGCGCCGGGCCGGGCTGGAACCGCGGCTCTTCGCAAGCGGCCCCGGCGGCCAGACGAATCTGTTGGTCCGACTGCCCGGCCGCGACCGCGCAAAGAAGCCCCTGCTCCTTCTGAACCACTTTGACGTGGTCCCCGTCGACCCCAAGGGCTGGACGGCGGACCCATTCGGCGGCATCGTCCGCGACGGCTTCATCTGGGGCCGCGGTGCGATGGACATGAAAGGCATCGGCGCCCAGCAACTGCTGGCGCTCATCCTGATGAAAACCACCGGCACCGTCCCGGCACGCGACATCATCATGCTCTCGACGGCCGACGAAGAAACCAACGGCACGCTGGGTATCCGCTGGATGATCGAAAAACACTTCCCGGAAATCGACGCCGAGTATGTGCTGGACGAGGGCGGCTTTGGCACCCGGGACATGCTGGCTGACGGCAAACTGGTGTTCGGAATCGCCGTGGGCGAAAAGGCCACCACCTGGCTGCGCCTGCGTGCCCGGGGCATCGCCGCGCATGGCTCGCAGCCCATTCCCGAAAACGCCAACGATATCCTGCTGGAGGCTATTCGCAAGGCGCGCCAGCTTCCTGCCGCCGGCCAACTCCATCCGGTGGTCGCGGACATGCAGCGGCTGATGGGGGCGCCTTTCGCCTCCAACAAGTACACCAACGCCATCCGGCAAAATACTGTGTCGCTCACCACGCTCACCTCGGGAGTGGGCGATCCACCCAAGGTGAATGTGATTCCTCCGGTGGCGGAAGCCACACTCGATTGCCGTCTTCTGCCTGGAACCAACGCCCAGGAGTTCATCTCTAAGATGAAGGCCCGCATCAATGACCCGCGCGTCTCCGTCGAACTCCTCTCCCAGCCCGACGATCCGGGGGCCAGCCCCGCCGGGACACCTCTTTTCCGGGCCATCGCCGGCGTCATCCGCCGCCATCATCCCACCGCCGCGGTGACACCCATGCTGGTGCCCCATGGCACTGATTCCGTCAAGCTCAGGCTCAAGGGAATCACGGCCTACGGCCTGACTCCCATGGTGCTCGACCGCCAGACTTCCACCATGCACTCCGACGACGAACGCATCCCCGTCGCCGAGTACCTCAAGGGGCTGAGAATCTACCTGGACGTGCTACGATCAGAGTTCTAAGCCCCTCCCGCGCAACTCCAGAACTCATGTCTCAAGCAGCCAATCGAAAACTGTCTATCCGCGACCTCGCTCTGAACGGGCGCCGTGTCTTCATCCGTGTGGACTTCAATGTGCCGCTGGCGTCCGGAGGCACCGAAATCACCTCCGACAAGCGCATCCGAGCCTCGCTCCCCACCATCCAGTACGCGCTTGCGCAGGGTGCCGGTGTCGTGTTGGCCAGCCATCTGGGACGCCCCAAGGGCAAGCCGAACCCTGAAATGAGCCTGCAACCGGTGGCCGTTCGGCTGGCCGAACTGCTAGGCCGCCCGGTCACCATGGCGCCTGATTGTGTGGGCCCGGCGGTGGAGGCCTTGAAGCCCGCGCCAGGCCAGGTCCTGCTGCTTGAGAATCTTCGCTTCCACGCCGAAGAAGAAAAGAACGATCCTTCGTTTGCGGCCCAACTCGCCGCCCTCTGCGATGTCTATGTCAACGATGCGTTCGGCTCCGCGCACCGCGCGCACGCTTCGACGGAAGGCATCACCCGCCACGTCTCCCAGGCCGCTGCCGGCCTGCTGATGGACAAGGAACTCGAGTATCTGAACAAGGTCACTCAGAATCCTGCCCGGCCCGCGGTGGCCATTCTGGGCGGGGCTAAGGTGTCCGACAAAATCGAAGTCATCCAGAATCTGATCGGCCTGGTCGACAAGCTGCTCATCGGTGGCGCCATGGCCTACACGTTTCTGAAGGCCAAAGGCGAACCAACCGGCAAATCATTGGTGGAGGAAGACAAGCTGGATCTGGCCAGGGAACTGATGGCCCAGCACGGCGCCAAGCTGGTTCTGCCCACCGACCATATTGTTGCGGAGAAGTTTGAGGAGCACGCGCCCAATCAGGCTGTGACCGTGATTCCCGAAGGCTCCATGGGGCTGGACATTGGCCCCGAGTCAGCCGCTGCCTACGCTGCCCTGATCGCTTCGGCGCGCACCGTCATCTGGAACGGCCCCATGGGCGTTTTCGAAAAGAAGCCGTTCGATGCGGGCACGGTGGCCGTGGCCCGCGCCGTGGCCTCGGCCGATTGCGTTTCGGTGGTGGGCGGCGGAGATTCCGAGAAGGCCGTGAAGTCGGCCGGCGTCTCTGATAAGATTTCGCATGTCTCCACCGGCGGCGGCGCTTCGCTTGAGTTCCTGTCGGGACTCATTCTGCCCGGCGTGGCCGCCCTGACGGACAAATAGACTCCAACGCTTGAGGTTCGAACCATGATGCGCACCGCCGCGGCCCTGATCCTGGCGTCCCTGCCGGCCACTTCCCAGGTGTTCACGCTCACCCGCGATCAGTTGATCGAGTTCACCGCCAAGAACCCGTATGACCGGTTCGCCGACGGCCGGCCCAAGGTGCCGAACGATCTTCTGGAGAAGGTGAAGGGCCTCTCGGTGGAAGAGGTCTGGACCATGCTGCCCAATGCCGGCTACGCCAATCAGTATGAGGGCAACTGGCAGATCCTGCACCCGGGCCAGAAGCTTGTCGGACGCGCGGTGACGGCGCAGTTCATGCCGATTCGTCCCGATGTGGCCGATGTGGTGGAAGCCCGCGCCAAAGCGGCAGGCAACCAGGCAGGCGGCCACCAGCGTGTGATCGACATGCTGCAGCCCGGCGATGTGCTGGTGATCGACCTGTTCGGCAAGATCGAGGGCGGCACCGTGGCGGGCGACAATCTTGCCACCGCCATCTGGGCCGCCACAGGCACAGGCTTCGTCGTCGATGGCGCCATCCGGGACCTGGAGGGCATCTTCCCCATGCCGCTTCAGATCTACTTCCGCGGCACACACCCTTCGGCCATTCGGAACGTGATGCTCACCGGAGTCAACATTCCGGTGCGCATCGGCAATGCCACGGTCATGCCGGGCGACGTGGTGTTCGGCGACCGGACCGGCGTCTACTTCATTCCGCCGCAACTGGTGAAGCCCGTTGTCGACCGTGCCGAGGAAACGCACATCCACGACGAATGGACCAAGGATAAGTTCCTCAAGAACCCGGGCAAGTTCAAGTCCAGCGAGCTCTACCCCACGCCGCGCGACCCGAAGCTGAAAGCGGAGTACAAAGAGTACAAGAAGAAGCGGCTTGGCAGGTAGCCGGCGGCGAAGGCGGCTCTCGGTCTTCTAAGGAACTCATCCGGCCACTTCAAGTGGGATGAGCGCGTAACCCATTGATTTTGCTTTGGCGTGAAGTTTGGCCTCCAGCCTTTTCTGATACCGGAGTTGGTCGGCGGCGAATTTAGAGTCGTCGAACTCCTGGCGTGTGGTGATCAAGTGGAAG
>VFZY01000081.1 GCA_016870915.1 Acidobacteriota bacterium
GCTGAAAGGGCTGGTTTTGTTTGTCACCCATTGGGTGCTGTCCTCCGCAGGGGTCTTCGCTGCCTTCAAACCCCTATCGATATTGATGCGGACGAGCATCCAGGAGATTCGCACGCGCGGCTCAAAACGGAAATGTGGGTCGAAGTGCTGGAACTGGTGGGTGGCGATGGCGTGGCCGTGATCTTTACCACCGCCTACGACCAGTACGCCATCCGGGCGTTCGAAGTGCACGCGGTGGACTATCTGCTGAAGCCGTTCAGCGCGGAGCGGCTCGAAGCGGCTTTGAAGCGGGCCCTGGACCGGTTGGGCGCTCCCGCCACTTCAGCGCCGGAACTTGCCGCGGCGGCGCGGCCGGCCGGGGCCTACGCCTCACGTGTGGTGGTGCGCGATGGCGCCAAGGTGCACATCATCCCGGTGGAGCAGTTGGAGTATGCCGAAGCTCAGGATGACTACGTGCTGCTGCACGCAGCGGGCAAGCGCTACCTGAAACTGCAGACCATCTCAAGCCTCGAAGCGGCGCTCGATCCACGGCACTTCGTCCGCATCCACCGCGGGACCCTGGTGAATCTGGAGCGCGTGGCGCGCCTGGAGCCGTTTGGTAAGGATAGCCGCGTGGCGGTGTTGAAGGACGGAACCCAGCTTGCCGTGAGCCGCGCGGGCTACGCCAGACTTTCTGAACTTCTGGACGGCGTGTAGCTACTTAACCTTTTCGTCTTTATCGACGCGCCCGTCGCGGACGTGAATGATGCGATGGGCATGCAGGGCGATGTCGTGCTCGTGGGTTACCAGAATGATGGTGTTGCCCTGCTGGTGCAGCCGTTCGAACAGGGCCATGATTTCAATGCCGGTGGCCGAATCCAGGTTGCCGGTAGGTTCGTCGGCAAGCAAGATCGCCGGGTTGTTCACCAGCGCCCGGGCGATGGCAACGCGCTGGCGCTGGCCGCCCGATAGTTCGTTCGGCTTGTGGTGCATGCGGTGCGCCAGATCCACGTGCTGCAGGCAGGTGACGGCGCGCTGTTCCCGCGCGCTTGCGTCCATGCCGGCGTAGATCAGCGGCAGTTCCACATTGTGCAGGGCTGTGGCACGCGGAAGCAGGTTGAACGTCTGGAAGACGAAGCCGATCTCCTTGTTGCGGATATGGGCGAGTTCGTCGTCGGTCATCGCCGATACCAGGCTCCCGGCGATGTAGTAGTCGCCTTTGGACGGCGTGTCCAGACACCCAATCAGGTTCATCAGCGTCGACTTGCCGGAGCCCGAAGGGCCCATGATCGCCACATACTCGCCGCGACGGATTTCAATATCCACGCCGGCCACGGCATTGATCTCCTGGTCGCCCATCACGTAGGTCTTCCAGAGATTGTAGGTCCGGATGACGATCCCATCGCGCTTGAGCTGTTCGCCCCGCGCCACTGCTTCCGCTGATGCTGCCATGAATTACGATTCTGCCTTTACTGAAGCCTTGTTGTCTACCTTGATCTTTGCATCGTTCCGCAGCGTCCGGATGATCTTATAGCTGCCGGTGATGATCTCTTCGCTTTCGTTGAGCCCCGTGAGTACCTCGATATCGGTGGCGCCCGTGATGCCCGTGTCCACTTTCCGGAACTCAGCCTTTTCACCCTTGATCACGAAAACGCCCTGAATCTCTTCCTTCCGCCGCTTCTCCTCCGCCGGGTTCGGCGCCTTGGCGGCCGCCTCGACCTTGCCATCCTGCTTCGGTTCCAGGTCACCGCGCTGGCGCACCGTCAGTGCCTGGATCGGGATGGTGAGCGCCTTGGCCCGCGTCGCGGTGGTCACCTTGGCCGTGCAGGAGAGCCCCGGACGGATCTCGTCCGGCGGGTTCTCAAGCGCCACCACTACCTTAAAGTCCTTCGCTTCCTGGCTGGAGATGGCACTCTGGGACGCCGCCACGCCGGTGGACCGCAGGATCGCCGTGTTGCCGATCTCAATCACCTTGCCCTTGAACGTCCTGTTCGGGATGGCGTCAATGGTGACATCGGCAATCTGATCGAGCTTCACGTTGACGATGTCTGTCTCATCCACCTTCACCTCGGCCGTGATCAGCGACATGTCCGCGATCGTCATGATGAGGCTGGCCTGCGAGTTCTGCACGCCCGGCACAACCGTCTCGCCCACCCGCACCGGCAGGTTCGTTACCACACCATCCAGTGGAGCCACGGCCCGAGTCCGGTCCAGCATGTCCTGGGTGCGCTTCAGGTTGGCATTGGCGAGGGCGATGCGCCGCTGGGCAGCCATCTGGAGCGACAGGGCCTGCTCGCGCCCTGCGCGCAACTGGCTCAGCCGGGCCTCGGCTTCGCGGACCGCCGCGCCGTAGGAGTCGAATTCAGCCAGGCGCTGGTCAAACTCCTGCTTTGAGATGAGCTGTTCCTTCTCCAGCCGCTGGGCGCGTTCCCACACGGTGCGCGCTTTCTGCAACTCCGCCTTGGCCCGTTCAATGGCGGCCTGGCCGGTGCGGCTGTTCTCGTCAGCGGCTTTGACGGCCGCCTCGGCCGCCGCGGCGTCAGCCTCGGCGCTGCGGACAGAGGCCTGCTGTGCGGCCACTTCGGCTTCCGGTTGCACGGACTCCAGCTTCGCCAGCATCTGGCCCTTGCGGACCCGCTGGCCCTCCAGAACCAGGATCTCAGTGATGCGCGACGGAGCCATCGCGCTGGTTCCTATGTTGATGTAGTTGCGAGGCTTGATCTCGCCCGAGGCGGTCACAATGGCGGCCAGATCCTGACGCGCTACGCGCCCCGATTGCACGGCCACGATGGCGGCCTGTTTCACTCTGTACGAGATCAATCCCGCCGTTCCCGCCCCAGCCAGGGCAAGTAGAGGCAGGATAATCTTCCATTTTTTCTTCACGGTATCTCCCGTCTTGATAAGACGTATTCGGGTGGTGCGATGTTCGGCGCCAAGCTGGTTGCGAGGCGCCCATAGAGGAGTAGACGCCGGAAAAGACCTAAAGGTTAAGCAATCTAGCTCCATTGTCCCAAACAATTTGCCGGAACGCTGCCGGGGATGGGGCGAGGCGCTTCAGCGCCGCCAGGCAATCGCGCCCGACGCAGTCGCCGCCTCGCCAGCCACCGCCGCGGCTGTCATGGCAGGGACAGTCGCTCCCCCAGATCAGCTTGGCCCGATGCCGCGAAACGAACCCGGCGGCAAAGTCCGGGTCGCGCGAAAGGGCGTTGAAGCCGGACCCGGCCGAAAGGTCGGCAAACAGGTTGGAATAGTCGGCCAGAAGCCGGTCGGTGAGCCCCCCCGGAGCCACTTTCCCCTTTGGATAGAGATTCTTGGGCTGGAGATCGGCGCTGATGTTACCCCACCAGGTCTGGGCGTGGCCGATGAAGTTGACCGTGGGATACGCCTTCAGGATCTTTTCGAAGTTCTCGATGCCGAGGTTGTAGGTCTCGTGCTCGAAGTGGATCAGTACGGGGACGCTGAACTCGCGGGCCAGATCGTAGACCGCTCGCATCTGGGGGCCGTCCACGGGCACTCTGAACTTTTGTTCCCCGATGCCGATCGCGCCCGATTGAAGATCCTTGCGCATCAGCTCGATCGCGCCGGGGCGGGTGGGGTCGATGCAGGTGAAGCGGACAAAGTGCGTGGGGTGGCGGTCCTGAAGCTTGCGGCAACTGGCGTTGTCCTGGAGCGGAATGGTGAACATCCAGCCGTCGCCCGGCAGCAGGAGGGTCTTCGTAACGCCCAGCGCGCGGGAGTGAGCCAGAAGCTGATCGTCGGTCCGGCGGTAGTAATCCGTGTGCTGGTGGAGGTCGAAGATCGGAGAATCCCAGGGGTTGGCGGCGGCCGCGGCCTGGGCGAGGAACGTGCGCCGGGTCATCTGCCGATTTTACCGCTGCGCGTCAATGAACCGGCGGTCGTAGAAATAGAGAAAGCCGTCTTCGGCGCCGATCAGCAGGTCCAGCCGGCCGTCGCCGTTCCAGTCAGCGACGTTGGGTGTGGGGTTGTGGCCCGGCAATCGGGCGTTCACCAGTGTTCCCCGGGGCTGCATCCTGGGCTGCTCGATGGTACCGGTGTTGCGATACCAGACGGGCCCGTCGTCCGAGTCCGTAATCAGATCAAGCGTGCCGTCGCCATCCCAGTCCGCGAGTTCGATCTTGCGCCGTCCACTGGCCCCGGCGCGTCCATTTGCCAGCAGGAGAAAGCGCCCGTTGGCGGCGTTCAGGAAAATCCGTTCGGGCGGTCCCAGGCGCAAACCCCCGGGCGTCCGCCGGCGGCGGAACAGGCTGAGATAACCCTGATGGTTGAGCATCACCAGGTCCGGGAGCCCGTCGCGGTCCCAGTCCACCACCTTCGGCGTGGTGCGCCACTGCGTGAGAAGCTGCTTTGGTTTGGGCTGCCACCAGACCCAATCGGGCTTCGGAGGAGCGCCTTCCCATTCCACCTCCACCGATTGAGCGGCGGCCAGTTCAGGAGCCTGCGCCGTACCCGTATTGCGGAACCACACCACGTCGCCCCAGATGTCGTTCAGCAGAATGTCGAGCTTCCCGTCGAGATCCCAGTCGGCGACCGAGATGTTGGCGTACCCCCACTTCTCCTCCGCCGGGCCCTGCACCGAGCCGTTCTTGCCTGCTATCCGGCGAATCACCGCTCCGCCCGCCTTCAGGTAACCCCGGTCCTCGAACGCGGGCGTACCCGGACGGCTGGTGTTTTGGAAAAACTGAATGTAGCCCGCCGAGTTGCCGGCCACGATATCCAGCAGCCCGTCAACGTTCCAATCGACGGCAACCGGGCGCGAAAGGACGCCGCTCTTCACGAACGGATCCACCTGTTCCAGGTAGCGCGGCGCAGCCAGGCGAGGTTCCGCGGGACGGGGCGCGGTGTTCTCAACCAGCGCGACGCGCCCGTCTTCTTCCGCGATGAGCAGCGAAGGCCGGCCGTCCGGGTGCCAGTAGACCACACGAGGCTGGATCATGCAAAGATCCATGTGGAGCACCCGGCCGTCGCCAGCGCGGATCAGGCTGCCGGAGGCGAGCGCGGGCGCCGTGCGCGTTCCGGTGTTGCGGAAGAGCGTCACCGTGTCCACGAAACTGCCGCCGACAAGGTCCAGTACGCCTCGCCCGAACCAGTCGACTGGCGTTGGCGCCGGGCTTCCGTAAAGGTCGATCGGCTGGCCGCCGGCCGCGATCTTCACCGGGGCCTCATACCGGGGTTCGGCGTTGGTGCCCAGGTTGCGGTGCAGGTAGACAAAGCCGTGCAGTGGGCCCCGGGTCCAGCGGCCGGTCGCGTCATAGGCGTCGTCCCAGCCGTAGTCCCGCCAGTCGGAGGTGCCCACCAGAAGGTCCATTCGGCCGTCGCCGTCCCAGTCGGCCGGCATCCAATGGTCGTCACGGCCCACATGGTAGGTGCGCTCGAGTTTGATCGGAACGAATCTGGCCATTCGGTTGCGGGGAGCATCGGAGTAGTATCCGCCGTTGACAACGATATCCATGGCGCCATCTCCGTTGTAATCGGCGGCGGCGAGAGCGCGATGGCCCGGTCCCATCCAAAGGCCGCGCGCGTAGAGAGGCTGGGCGTTGGAGCCGATGTTTTCGAACAGATAGGTGCCGTTCGAGGGACGGTCGGCACAGCCGATCACCAGGTCGAGATCGCCATCGCCGTCCATGTCGAGCGCGGCCGGGTGGGGCCAGAGCCCCACCGAGACGCGGCCCCGCACGCCGGGCCGCCCGAAGCTTACCCGGTCCCCGGAACCGATCATGGCGGGTTCCGGGGCGCGTTCGGTCTCCCCCAGCCGGCCTTCGTCAAAGTACACCCAATGGGCCCCGGCCGCCGTTGCGCTAAAGGCCACCCGCACTTCGCCGGCGCGGATTTCGGTCTTTGCCGCCAGAGGCTGGCCTCCCGGCGCCATCACCCGGACCGAGTCCGGATTGAAAGCGGCCGGAAGCGGGAACCCGGCGGCCGCGGGACCGGCGGATGTGGCGTCGTGCCTCAACCGGAAATGGTTTGCATTGGGCCAGGGGGCCGCGCCGCGCCGTTCGATTTCGGCGCCGAACAGAAGGGTGGTGGCAAGAACCGGCAGCAGCAGACGCAGTGGCATTGACTCACAGCGTATCAGGGCAAGCGCATCGGATCCGCTTCGCGAGCGGACAGGAATCCCGATACACTGAGTACGACGATGCGTATTCTGGTGGTTGAAGATGAGCGGAAGATAGCCGACTTCGTGGCCCGGGGTCTGGAGAGCGCGGGCTACGCAGTGGACACGGCGGAAAGCGGCGGCATGGCGCTCGATATGTCGCACGCGGCGGAGTACGATCTGCTCATCCTCGACATGATGCTGCCGGACATGGATGGCCTCGCCGTGATCGAGAAGTTGCGGAATCGCAAGTCGAGCCCGCCGGTTCTTGTGCTGAGCGCCCGCGGGACGGTGGATGACCGAGTGAAGGGCCTGGAGGTGGGCGCCGACGACTATCTGGTGAAACCCTTCGCGTTCGTCGAACTGCTGGCGCGCGTCCGGGCGCTGATGCGGCGCGGCCAGGCCACGCCGGAGCGTCTGCAGGTGGGCGATCTGGTGCTGGACTGCATTCGCCGCAAGGTGACCCGCGACGGCGAGCCCATTGAACTGGCTCCGAAAGAGTTCAGCATCCTCGAGTATCTGATGCGCAACCGCGGACGTCCTCTCAGCCGCACCATGATTGTGGAGCACGTCTGGGACATGGACTACGACGGGCTCACCAACATCGTCGACGTTTACATTCGCCACCTGCGCAGCAAGATCGATGACCGGTTCCCGGTGAAGATGATTCACACCATGCGCGGCATCGGCTACATGGTGGACGTGCCGGAGAGGGCCGCGTAGCTCATGCGCTGGATCCTTCCACTGGTTCGCCCCGGAATGGTGCAAAGCCTGCGGTTCCGGCTCACCGTCAGCTACCTGGTGTTCTTCGGGATCCTGCTGGTGGGTGTCGGCGTGGCGTTCCGCGGGATCCTGCAGGCCATTCTGAACAACCAGGTGAGTGCGCTGCTTGAGGAAGAGTGGGGCGCCACAAAGGGCTACCTCAGCATCGAAAAGAAGAAGCCCATCTGGAAGTACGACGATCAGGACCTGGAGGAAAAGGCGATTGTCGAGAAGCTGAGGCAGATCTACATCCTGGCCGATTCCAACGGCAACGTGATGGAGGTATCGGACGGCTACGAAGCCGTTGGCGTGGAGCGGGCGGCCGAAATCCGGCAGGTCATGGCCGCCAACAAGCCCGTGACCGCCATCCGGCGCAGTCCGGACGGCGTGCCGTACATGATCCGCCAGGGTGTGCTGCTGGACGATAACTCGAAGTTCTATCTGGCCATCGGCCGGCCGCTCGCGGAAAACGAGCGAGTGCTTGATCAGTTCACGCGCAACTATCTGGCGCTGCTGCCGGTGCTTCTTATCCTCACCGTGCTGGGCGGCTGGTATCTGGCCCGCCGTGCTTTGAGGCCGGTCACTGAGTCCGCCGAGGCCACGGGAAGAATTTCGGGCGCGAATCTCAGTTACCGCCTGCCCCTGCGAGGCTCAGGCGATGAGTTGGACAAGCTGGTGGGCACCATCAATTCGATGCTCGACCGGCTGGAGTACTCCTTCACCCAGACACGCCAGTTTTCGACGGACGTTTCCCATGAACTCAGAACGCCGTTGACGGTCATCCGGGGGCAGTTGGAAGTTGGCCTCATGACAGCCCGGACGCCGGAGCAGTACCGCGAGGCGATCGTCAACGCCTTGCAGGATGTCGAGCGGCTTTCGCATACCGTCCGTGCGCTGCTCAACCTTTCGCTGGCCGAAAGCGGCCAACTGGTGCTCCAGAAGGCGGACCTCGATTTCGGCGCGCTGGCGCGTGAGATGGCGGAACAGTTCCAGATCGCGGCCGAAGCCGAAGGCATGGCTCTTGAGGTTTCGGTGACGCCGGGCTGCCTGGTCTCAGCGGACCGCGTACAGTTGGAGCGGCTGATGACGAACCTGCTTGCGAACGCGTTGAAGTTTACACCGTCGGGCGGACGGGTAACGGTGCGTGTGCGGCGCGATGGCGCGGCCGCCGAACTCACGGTCTCCGACACCGGCCGCGGCATTCCACCCGAGCATCAGCCCCACATCTTCAATCGCTTTTACCGCGTGCCCTCGGGCGAGGCCGATCCGGAACGGGGTCTGGGTCTGGGGTTGAGTTTCGTCAATTGGATTGTCAAGGCGCACGGCGGTGAGATCGACGTGACGAGCGCGCCCGGCCAGGGGGCGTCGTTCCGCGTGCGTCTGCCTCTGGCCGCTCCGGAACCGGCCCAAGAGGCGCCGGAAAACCTGGTTGCGGTAGAGTAGGACTTCGTTCCATGGCACTTGAGATTGCACGCCGCGAGCGCGAAGGCATCGCGATCATTGATGTGAAGGGGAAGCTGGTGGTGGGCGAAACCGCCGGGCAGCTCCGCGAGACGTTTAAGGCATTTGTGGACGAAGGCCTCCGCCAGGCCATTGTGAACCTGGAGCAGGTGGAATACATCGATAGCACCGGGCTCGGCACCCTGGTCATCTGCTTCACCACGATGAAGAAAGCCGGCGGCACGCTGAAGCTTCAGAGGCTCTCGCGAAGGAACGTCGAACTGCTGCTGCTCACCAAGCTCACCACCATTTTCGAGATCTTCGACGACGAACAGGACGCCGTGAACAGTTTTTTCCCGGACCGCGAGATCCGGAAGTTTGACGTCCTCAGCTTTGTCAAGAGCAACCGCCCCGCAACCTAGGCCATGAAGCTGGTGGTGATTGGCGGCGTGGCGGCAGGGCTTAGCGCGGCCTCGCGCGCCCGCCGGCTTGACCCGTCGATGGAGATCACCGTCCTCGAGCGCGGACAACGCATCGCCTATGGGGCCTGCGGCCTGCCCTACTACCTGGAAGGCCAGGTGCGTTCCCTTGATCAGCTCACGCTCCACACGCCGCAGCAGTTCGAACGCCACCGCCGGATTCACGTGCGCACCGGTGCGGAAGTGGCCGCCATTGTCCATGCGCGGCGCGAGGCCGTGCTGGCCGGCGGCGAGCGGATTCCCTATGACCGGCTGGTGATCGCAACCGGAGCCAGGCCCGCGGCGGCCGGCATCGCCTTGCGCGATCGCGAGAACGTCTTCACGCTGCATACCGGCACGGACGCCGAGCGGCTGGCTGCGTTCCTGCGCGTCCGCCGGCCGTCGAGCGCCGTCGTGGTGGGTGCCGGCTATATCGGCCTGGAGACCGCCGGCGCCCTCCGCACGCACTTGAAGCAAGTCCGCATTCTCAGCCGCGGCCAGCCGCTGGGCCGCGGGGGACTGGCGGCGGAGACCGTGCGGCGCCTCTGCGAATTGAACGGGATCGGCCTTGAAACCGGCGTCACGGTACGCGACACTGCACTGCCCGGCGCGGAACTTATCGTGCTCTGCGCCGGCCTTGAACCGAACGTGGCCCTGGCCCGCGAAGCCGGCGTGGAAACCGGCGGCACAGGCGCCATCCGCGTGTCGGATCGCATGGAAACGAACCTGGGCGGAGTCTATGCGGCGGGCGATTGCGCCGAGACCACGCACCTGGTGTCTGGAAGCCCCGTCTGGCTCCCCCTGGGGACCACGGCGAACAAGATGGGCCGGGTTGCCGGAGCGTCGGCGGCAGGCGCGCGAGAGCGGTTTCCCGGCATCTGCGGCACCATGATCATGCGCTTCTGCGGCGTGGCGCTGGCAGTGACCGGCTTGGACGGCGAAGCCGCGCGGCAGGCCGGTTTCGAACCCGTCACCGTGCGCGTCGAGAGCCTGGACAAGGCGGCCTACTTCCGGGGGCATAAGACGACGCTGGAACTGACCGGAGACCGCCGTAACGGGAGGCTGCTGGGAGCCGTCGTAACAGGGGAGGATTCGGCCACAGGCGGCCGAATCAACACGGTCGCCGCGGCCCTCACGGCGCGGATGAACGTGGAGGATTTGGAAATGCTGGATCTTGCCTACGCCCCGCCGTACGCGCCGGTTTGGGACCCTCTGCTCATCGCCGGCCGTCAACTGGCGCGGGCCATGCGCGGCGGCAGGGATTGACTACAATGAGGGTGAGCTTACCCGGAGTGCGCTTTTCTGCCTTATCCCTGGCCTTGGCGGCCCTGTGCGCGGCGCCGCTGCCTGCCCAACAGATGGGGCTGGACGTCAGCCAGACGCTGTTTGAAGTGATGCTCGCCATCAACGCGGCTGGCTATGACGCGGACGTGGACTCGGCATCGAACCACCCTCTCCGCGTTGAAATCCGGAAAGCGGCCTCCGGCGTCAACCTCTCAACGATCGAGGAACTCAAGAAGTTCTTCGCCAAACATCGCAAGAAGGACTGGGGCGCCGAACTTGGCCAGTACGTGTCTTTCGCTCTGTGCGTCAAGGGCCCGCCCGATTTCGAGTATCGCCTGAAGGCCCACGAACTACCGCCCGACGTGGTCCCGCTGGAGGGCTTCGGAGCGCTTATGACCCGCCTGCACAAGGAAGCGGACCTGGAGATGGTGTGGAAGAAGGTCCAACCGGTGTATGAGAAGGCGCTCGAACAATATCAGGCTCCCATCACCCAGGCGTTGCTTGAGGTGAACGGCTATCTGCGAGTGCCCAGCCTGGGCGCCATGGGCCGCAGTTTCAAAGTGATCGTTGAACTGCTCGCGGCGCCGAACCAGGTGCAGACCCGCAGCTATGGCGACGACTACTTCGTGGTGCTGACGCCCGCCCAGGAGCCGCTGGTGAACGATGTGCGCCACTCTTTTCTCCACTTTCATCTGGATCAACTGGCAGTGAAACACTTTGAGCCCCTGGAAAAGAAGCGTGGCCTGATCGACTACGCCCAAGCGGCCCCGGCGCTGCCCGCCCACCTCAAGGACGATTTTCTCAGCCTCTCAACCGAATGCCTCATCAAGGCCGTCGAAGCGCGGCTGGCCGCCGGCGGCGCGGCGCGGAAACTGGCGCTGGTGGATGCCGCGCTTAAGGAAGGCTACGTGGTCACACCGGCGCTCTATGACCTGCTGGCGTTCTACGAAAAGCAGGAGCAGTCGATGAGATTCCACTACCCGGACATGGTCAACGCAATCGACCTTAAGAATGAGGCCCGCCGCCTGGATACCATCGAGTTCGTGAAAGAGGCCGCCGTCCGGCGCGCCCGCGTGGCCGCGCCGGTCGAGAAACCAGTGGTGGAACTCACCGGTGTGCTCAAGACATTGAACGATGCCGAGGACCTCTACGCGAAGAAGGAGTACCCCCAGGCGCGCGACCTTTTCATGCAGGCGATGCAGGAGACCGAGGAGAAATCCTTCCACGCCAGGGCATACTACGGCTTGGCGCGGATTGCCGCCCTTGACCGCAACCCGGAACTAGCCGACAAGCTGTTCCGCAAGACCCTGGAACTGAACCCGGACCCGATGGTGAAATCGTGGTCCCACATCTTCCTGGCGCGCCTGGCCGACCTGGCCGGCGAGTGGCTTGAAGCGAAGGCAAACTTCGAAGCCGCCCTCGCCACACCCGGCGCCACGCGAGCCGCTCAACAGGCGGCGCGCAAGGCACTGGATGAGATTCAGGCGAAACACCCCTCAAAAGAAGTAAAGTAGTTTCAAGGATCCTACATGATGAGTTTCAATCGCATCGTCCGTGCCGTCGCTCTTGTGGCCACCGGCTCTGGTGTTCTGGCCGCTCAGTCGCTCAATATCACGCAGCCCAAGCTGAAGAGCAAGAAGGAGCAGGAGGCCGTGATGGCGGTGTTCCAGAGCCCGGACCCCGCCGCCCGCATAGCGGCCGTTGAGAACCTGCTCACCAAGTTCCACGACACCGAATTCAAGGGCGTGGCGCTCTACATCGCCACCGTCAGCGCCCAGGAAGCCAACGACGCCGAAAAGATGATCATCTACGCCGAGCGGACCCTTGAGGCGGACCCCAAGAACTACGCGGTGATGCTGATGCTGGCCCGCAACACGGCCCAGAAAACCCGTGAGTTTGACCTGGACAAGGAAGAGAAGTTGAATGGGGCCGAAAAGCAGGCCAACCAGGCGCTCGGCATGATTCCCATGGCCACCAAGCCCAGGCCCGACCTTCCGGACGATCAGTGGGAAGCCGCCAAGAAGGACTTCCTGGCGCAGGGTCACGAAGCACTGGGCATGATCGCCGGGGTTCGCAAGAAGCACGATGTCGCGATCGCCGAATTCAAACTGGCCATCGAAAATGCCGCTCAGCCTGATGCCGGCACGATGGTGCGCCTGGGGCAGGTCTACAACACCGCCGGCAAGTACGACGAGGCGATCGCGATTCTGGACAAGGCAATGAGCACCCCGGACGCCCATCCTGCCGTCCAGCAAGCGGCCCAGAACGAAAAGCGCAGAGCCGTCGACAACAAGCTGAAGGGCGGCAAGAAGTAGCCGCAGCCATCGCATGCGGCAGGAGTTTGCCGCGCTGGAAGCGCGGATCGGTCACGTATTCGCGAATCAGGACCTGCTTGAACAGGCGCTCACCCACCGCTCCGTCAGCGGCGCCGCGCGCTCAGACGGCGGATACCCGCATCCCGTGGACAACGAGCGCCTGGAGTTTCTGGGCGACGCCATTCTTGGGTTCCACATCAGCGAATACCTGATCGAACAGTTCCCGGACCTTCCCGAGGGTGACCTCTCGAAGATACGGGCCCAGTTCGTCAATGCGAATCACCTGTTCGCGGTGGGCCAGCGGCTCGGCCTGGGCGATTGGCTGGTGCTCGGCAAAGGCGAGGAGGTGACTGGCGGCCGCGGCAAACGGGCCCTGGTGGCCGACGCCGTGGAGGCCGTCATCGCCGCCGTCTATCTGGATGCCGGCGTCGCCGCCTCGCGCGACCTTGTTGTGCAACACATCGTGGGTGAGGTCTCGCGCCAGGAGATGACTCAGGAGATCCCCCGCAAGGACTCCAAAAGCGTCCTCCAGGAGATGGCCCAGGTTGAAGGCTGGCCACATCCTAAGTACGTCACGCTGGCCGAAAACGGACCCGAACACGCCAAGGAGTTTCTGGTCGAAGTGCGCGTCGGCCGCGAGCACGCCGCGCAGGGCAAAGGCAACTCGAAGAAGAGCGCCGGCCAGGCCGCCGCCCGGCATTTGCTGCTGACGCTGGAGGGGTCCCAGCACGCGCCCGCCGAGTGATACCATGCGTGGTAGCGATGAGGCCCTTCTTAATCCCGGCTCTGGCATTGATTGCCTGGACCGCGCCTGTCGATTTCAACCGGCAGGTCCGGCCGCTGCTCTCCGACCGCTGTTTCTCCTGCCACGGCCCCGACACACTGAACCGTAAGGCCAATCTGCGCCTTGACACCGAGGCCGGAGCAAAGGCCAATCTGGCCGCGGCGAATGCAGCCCCGCGCCACGCCGTCGTTCCGGGCGACCCCGATAAGAGCGCACTCATTCAACGGGTTGTCTCGGCGAACAAGACCCTCCGGATGCCTCCCGCGTATCTGGGTCACGACGCGCTGAAGCCGGCCGAAGTGGATGTGCTCAGGCGTTGGGTTGCCGAGGGCGCCCGGTGGGAAAAGCACTGGGCATTCATTCCTCCTGCGCGTCCTGCTTATCCCACCGTCTCCAACGCTGCGTGGCCCAAAACAGGATTGGATCATTTTGTTCTGGCGCGTCTGGACGGCGAGGGCCTCAAGCCCGCCCCGGAAGCCGATCGCCGGACGCTCCTTCGCCGAGTCACTCTCGATCTCACCGGTCTGCCGCCGACGCCCGCCGAACTCGACGCCTTTCTCGCCGATTCCTCCGAAGCCGCCTACGAACGCGTTGTAGACCGCCTGCTCCGTTCACCCCGTTATGGCGAGCGCATGGCCGCCCGTTGGCTGGATGCCGCCCGCTACGCCGATACCAACGGCTACCAGACCGATGCCGAGCGCTTCATGTGGCGGTGGCGCGACTGGGTGATTGAATCCTTCAACCGCAACCAGCGTTTCGATGCCTTCACCATCGAGCAACTGGCCGGCGATCTGCTCCCTGAGCCAAGCCTCGATCAGCGCATCGCCACCGGCTTCAACCGCAACCACCGCGGCAACGGAGAAGGCGGGTCCATCCCGGAAGAGTTTCTGGTGGAATACCACATTGACCGCGTGGAGACCACCTCCACGGTCTGGATGGGGTTAACGCTCGGCTGCGCCCGCTGCCACGACCACAAGTACGACCCGTTTTCCCAACGCGAGTTCTATTCCATGGTCGGCTTCTTCAACAACATCAAGGAGAAGGGCAAGGTCTTCAAGTACGGCAATTCGCCACCCATGATTCCGGCACCCACCGCCGCCCAGCAGCAGGAACTGAAGCAGGTGGAAGAGCGTCTGGCGTCCGCCGGCGCCGCCTTTGCCGCGCTGGCCGCGGACCGCCGTGCGGCGCAGACCGCCTGGGAGCGCACCCTGGCCGGAAGCCGCGCCCATTGGGCGCCCCGCGCATCGCTGCTGGCCCATTACAGCTTGGATGGAGCCCTCGGTGGCCTTGACGCCTCGCGTAAGGAGATGAAGACCACGGTACGCGATGGCGAGTTCGGTTTCGTGGAAGCACCCGTGGGCCAGGCCGCCACTTTCGATGGGCACCGTTTTGTGGATGCGGGCAACATCGGGCCGTTCGGTTTCTACAGCAAGTTCTCGCTCGCCGCCTGGATCAAACCGGAGTCTGCCAGTGGAGCCATTGTTTCGCGCGGCATTGACAAGGAGGAAGGTTCCGGGTACGGCCTCTACCTGAAAGATGGCAAGCTGCAGGTGAACATGGTGCAGCGCTGGCTGGATGACTGCCTGCGCGTGGAAACCTTGGAGACGGTCGAACTGAACCGCTGGACGCATGTGGCCATGACCTACGACTCCACACGCGTGGCCGATGGCATCAAGGTCTACATCAACGGCCGGCCGGCGCGTCTTCGGTACATCGTCGACGATCTGAACCAGACCTTCCAGACGCGCGAGCCCCTGCGCATTGGCGCCGGCAACGGATTCCGTTTCCGGGGCGCCATCGGCGATGTTCGTGTGTTTAACGATGCTCTCACCGCTCGCGAAGCGGCGGCACTCGCCATCGCCTCGCCTCTGGCGGCGTTGGCGGCCAAGCCCGTCACTGCCCGCACGGCCTCGGAAAGCCACAAGCTGGAGTGGGCTTTTCTCGACGACCATTCGCCGGCCGGCATCCGTGCCGCGTGGAATGAATTGAAAGAGGCCAGCAAGAAGCACGAGCATTTCCTGGACAACCTGCCCACCGTGATGGTGATGCGAGAGGAGCCGCAGGTGCGGCCCACGCATCTGCTGCGGCGCGGCTCCTATGACCAGCCGGGTGACGTGGTGCCGCGCGCAACACCGTCGGCGCTGCCGCCGCTGGCCCCGGGCGCCCGGGTGGACCGGCTTGCGCTGGCCCGCTGGCTGGTGAACGGCGAACATCCGCTCACCGCGCGCGTCACCGTCAACCGCTTTTGGCAGATGCTCTTCTCCGTCGGCCTGGTGAAGACCGTGGAGGATTTCGGCTCCCAGGGCGAGTGGCCCTCGAACCCGGAACTCCTCGACTGGCTCGCCACTGAGTTCGTGCGCACTGGTTGGGATGTCAAGGGCATCATGAAGACCATCGTGCTGAGCGCAACGTATCGCCAATCGGCGGCCGCGTCTCCGGAACTGGTGGCGCGTGACCCGGAAAACCGCCTGCTGGCGCGCGGCCCCCGGTTCCGGATGTCCGCCGAGATGGTGCGCGATCAGGCTCTGGCCGCCAGCGGCCTGCTGGTGGAAAAGCTGGGCGGGCCGTCCGTGAAACCTTATCAGCCGGCCGGTCTGTGGAAGGAACTGGCGGGTGGCACCGACTATCAGCGCGACCACGGCGAAAGCCTCTACCGCCGGTCCCTCTACACGTTCTGGAAGCGCGCCGTGCCGCCGCCTGGCATGATGACGTTCGATTCGGCGGGCCGCGAAACCTGCGTCGTCCGCGAGTCGCGTACCAATACGCCGCTTCAGGCTCTGGCGCTGATGAACGACGAGACCTACCTTGAGTCGGCCCGGAAGATCGGTGAAAGGCTGTTGCTAGAAGCTGGCCCGGCGCCCGCAGACCGCATTCGCTACGCGTTCAAGCTGCTGCTGGCCCGCGAGCCCAAGCCGCGCGAAAGAGAAGTCCTGATGGCCAGCCTGGGCCACCACCTGGACCGCTATCGCACGGATGCCGCCGCGGCCGGCAAGTTCCTCACGCAGGGCGAGTCCCCCGTGGCCGCCGGGTTGGATCCCGCTGAACTGGCAGCCTATTCCACCCTGGCCAGCATGATCCTCAATCTCGATGAGACGGTGACCAAGGAATGACCCTCCATGACATGACGCGGCGCCACTTCTTCGGCCGCACCGCGACGACGATGGGCGTGCCGGCGCTCGCCTCGCTGCTGGGCGCCGATACCGGCGCAACCCACTTCACCCCGCGCGCCAAGCGGGTGATCTACCTGTTCCAGAGCGGCGGGCCCTCCCAGTTGGATCTGTTCGACTACAAGCCCGGTCTCGCCGGCCTGCGCGCCACTGAGCTGCCCGATTCCATTCGCCGAGGCCAGCGGCTCACGGGCATGACCGCCACGCAGACTTCATTTCCGGTGGCCCCAACCATCTACAAGTTTGCGCGACGCGGCCAGAGCGGCCAATGGATGAGCGAACTCCTCCCCAATCTGGCGCAGGTGGCCGATGATCTGACGTTCGTCAAGTCGATGCACACCCAGCACATCAACCACGATCCGGCGGTGACGTTCTTCCAGACCGGGTTCCAACTGGCCGGCCGGCCCTCCATCGGTGCGTGGCTCTCGTACGGACTGGGATCGGAGAACAAGGACCTGCCCGCATTCGTCGTGATGGTGTCGCAAGGATCCGGCAATCCGGCGGACCAGCCGCTCTATGACCGTCTGTGGGGCTCCGGCTTCCTGCCCACCCGCTATCAGGGCGTGAAATTCCGTTCCGTGGGCGACCCCGTTCTGCACATCAATGACCCGGACGGCATGCCCAAGACCGCCCGGCGCCGCTTCATCGACGACGTCAACACTCTCAACCAGATCAAGTACGACGAGATGGGGGACCCGGAGATCGCCACCCGCATTGCCCAATACGAAATGGCGTTCCGCATGCAAAGCTCGGTGCCGGAACTGCTGGATCTGGCCAAGGAGCCGGAGCACATCTTCGACCTCTACGGCCCCGATGCCCGAAAGCCTGGTACCTTCGCCGCCAACTGCCTGCTCGCCCGGCGCCTTTCCGAGCGCGGCGTGCGATTCGTTCAACTCTTCCATCGCGGATGGGACCAGCACGGCGCGCTGCCCAAGCAGATTCCCGGCCAGGCCCGGGACATCGATCGTGCCTGCTACGGCCTCATCACCGATCTGAAGCAGCGTGGTCTGTTGGATGACACGCTCATCGTCTGGGGCGGGGAATTCGGACGCACGGTCTACTGCCAGGGGAAACTAACCCAGGACGACTACGGCCGGGACCACCATCCACGCTGCTTCACCATGTGGATGGCGGGTGGTGGGATGAAGCGCGGCTTGACCTATGGTGAAACCGACGACTTTTCCTACAACATCGCCGAAAACCCGGTGGATGTCCATGATCTGCACGCCACCATCCTGCACGCGCTGGGCATGGAGCACACCAAACTCACGTTCAAGTTCCAGGGGCGCTATTTCAGGTTGACCGACATTCATGGCAACGTGGTGAAGCCGCTGCTTGCGTAGTTTGTGACCGATATCGTCAAGCCCGGGCTTGTGGTGTGGCGCGGGCGCTCGATTCTTCTGTGCCGCAAGCGAGGGCTGAGCAGCTTGATTCTGCCCGGCGGCAAGCGTGAACCCGGTGAGACGGACGAGGAGTGCCTGCGCCGCGAAATCGCCGAGGAACTGGGGTGCCGGATGGGTGTGCCCCGGTATCTTGGCACTTTCGAGGATGAAGCGGCCAGCGATCAGCCGGAGCCGCCCCGCCGGCTTCGTGTCCTGCTCTATGAGGCGGCATTGGAAGGCGAGCCGTCGCCCTGCAATGAGATTGTGGAAGTTGTCTGGGTCCCGGTGGCTGAGGAGCGCGCCGATGTCTCGCCCATCCTCGCCCGCCAGATCCTGCCCGCGCTCCGGGCGTTACAATGAGGGATTCCGCGATGGCTTTCATTCACGAAGATTTTCTGCTCTCCAACGCCGCGGCTCGGCGCCTTTATCACGAATTCGCGAAAGAGGAGCCGATTCTCGATTACCACAATCATCTGCCGCCCCGCGATCTGGCCACCAACCGCCAGTTCGCCAACCTGTTCGAGATCTGGCTTGAAGGCGACCACTACAAGTGGCGCGCCATGCGGGCCAATGGCGTTGCGGAGCAGTACTGCACCGGCGCCGCCGCGCCCGAAGAAAAGTTCCATGCCTGGGCACGCACGGTGCCGCACACCCTGCGCAACCCGCTGTTTCACTGGACGCACCTGGAACTGAAGCGATACTTCGGTATCACGGAGTTGTTGGAGGAGTCCTCGGCTGCGCGCATCTGGTCGGCGGCCAACGAACAGTTGGCCTCGCCGGAAATGCGTGTCTGGGGCATTCTGGCGAAGTTCAAGGTGCGGGCCTTGTGCACCACCGATGACCCGGCGGATGGACTGGAGTATCACGAACAGTTGCGACTTGCCCCTCTGGCCACGAAGGTCTTTCCGGCGTTCCGCCCGGACAAGGCGTTGAACGTGCATCAGCCCGAGGCCTGGAACGCCTGGGTGGACCGGCTGGCGGCGGTGGCGAACGTGGAGATCGGCACACTTCAGGGTCTGCTCGACGCGCTGCGCAAGCGTCACGATGCGTTTCATGCCCTTGGCGCGCGTCTTTCCGACCATGGACTCAGTGCGTGCCTAGCCGACTTCCCCAGCGAAGCCGAAGCGGCGGCCATCTTTGATCGCGCCCGGGCGGGCCACGCCGCTACACCGGCCGAACAGGAGCGGTTCGGCGCGCACCTCATGCTTTACTTCGGACAGTTGGATGCGGAGAAGGGTTGGACGAAGCAACTCCACCTGGGGGCGCGGCGGAATGTGAACACCCGGATGATCGCGCGACTTGGCGCCGACACGGGGTTCGATTCCATTGGCGACTATGCCCAGGTGGACGGTCTGGCGCGCTATCTGGACCGGCTGGAGCGCGAGGGCTCGCTGCCGAAGACGATCATCTACAACAACAATCCGGTCGACAACTTCACCTTTGCCACGATGATCGGGAACTTCCAGGATGGTTCGGTGGCGGGCAAGATTCAGTTCGGGAGCGGCTGGTGGTTTCTCGATCAGAAGGAAGCCATGGAATGGCAGATCAACGCGCTCTCGAATACGGGCCTTCTGTCGCGCTTCGTGGGCATGCTCACCGATTCCCGGAGCTGCATGTCGTTCCCACGGCACGAGTATTTCCGCCGGACGCTCTGCAACCTGATCGGGCAAGACATGGAATCCGGACTCCTCCCGGACCGCGAGGACTGGATCGGCGGCATGGTCCGCAACATCTGCTACGCGAACGCCAGCCAGTACCTGGGTTTGGGAACGGCCTGAAAAGACCGGGTGGCAGGTTCGAAGAGAAAGGTTCCCGGGGCGTGTTTCAGTACGGTGCGGGGATGGTGGTGTATTCGAAGCGGGCGGGGTCCAGGCCCCGGGACTGGAGTTGGGTGATGCAGTCGGTGTGAGTGCGGCCGGCGGCTTCGATGCGGCGGAGGGCCATGTTTTCCGGGGTGTAGATCTCGTAGGCCACCCAGAGGCCCGCGGCGGCGAGGCGTTCGGGGAGCGGCATGCTTTCGACGAAACGGCCGAGGAGCGACTCCGGGGTCATTCGCGGTGGAATCTCCGAAGATCCTCAATGACGGCGTTCAGGCCGCGGCGGCGGTAGAGATCGCCGAGGCGCTGTTCTTCGGCCGAAGCGGGCACCAGGTGGCCGACGCGCGAGCGGCCGATGGCGTCGCGGCCGGGCACCCAGACATTGCCGTCAGCGAATTCGACACTATTGACGTAGCCGGTGAGCGATTCGACATCGAGCGGCTGGCCCTGGCCGCTAGAAAACTGGAGCACGCGCTCTTCGGTGACCGTGGCCTTGGCGCCGGCTTCGACGGGCGTGGCGGAGGGCGCGGAAACCGCCGGGTACTCGCGGCCTTCCCGGTCGCGGAGGATCCAGCCGAATTCGACCGAGCGCACCGGACGGTCCGTGCGGTTCACCACTTCAACGCGCGGCAGACGGACTTCGTTCGAGGCGATGATCGCCGCGCCGCTCACCGCATCGACGGGGGCGTTTGGGAAGCGGACGAAGGCCAGGGATACCTCCCGGCCCGGGGACGCGGCAGTGGCGCGACCGCGCGCCATGCGGACATCAAGACGCGGCATTTCCGCCTGGCGGTTGAGGTTCTCGAGCATCTCGCGGCGCAGGGCATCCGGCCCGCCCGCGGTGAGGATGGAGTGGAGGTGCTTGCGGTCGCGCCGGGCTTCCATCTCCCACAGGGTCATGGAACGGCGCGAGTTGAGGCGGTTGGGGCCGTAGAACCCAAGGGTGTCGAAGAGGATGCCATCGACCGAGACTTCGACCAGCGCACCGGGGCCGGCCTGTACCGGACGCAGCAGGCGAAGATCGAGACGGACAGGGAAGGTCTCACCCGGCGCGGCGTCGAGACTGGGCACGGCAACCGACGCCTTGCCGCCCGGGGTAACTTCCTGGGCAAGGACCAGCAGGGTGATGGCGCGGATGCGGTTCGGGCTGACGTTGCGGAACTGCAGCGTCGTCCGGAGATCGACGACCAGCGCTCCACCTCGGGAGGCGGAGCGGGAATCGCCCCAATCCGAAGAGACAAGAGCCACCGGGGCGCCGGGCGGCAACTGGATGCGGAGCGCCTGCCGCGGGTCTTCTGATGCGAAAGCCGGGGATGCCCAAACCGGCAGGGCAAGGATGGCGGCCAAGTACTTACTGCTCGACATAGAGTTGTTGGATGGTGACCTGCCCGGTTGCCTGATCGACATACCGGTTCGCCACCGTCCCCTCCGTATTGACTGTGAGCATGACGTTTTCCGCGCGGGGGGTAACCAGGGTGAGGCTGCCGCCCGCGGTTTCCGTGAGTTCAAGTCCTGCGCGGCTGGCCTGCGCGACAACGCCGCGCGATTCGATGCGCGCATGGGCCTGATGGGACCAGCGCTGGTTGGTGGGCCGCTGCAGGAACCACCCGGCCGTAACGATGGCCGTGACGCCAGCCATGGCAAAGGCAGCGCGCCAACTGAGCGAAGGGCGGCTCGCCGGGCGCCGCGCGACGATCTGGCCAGCTTCGACGCCGAGTTTGATGTTGGCCGTCATTTCGGCGGCAAGCCGGTCCCAGTTGAGGCCGGCGGGCAACTCGGCGCCTTCCGTGCCTGCAAACTGGCGGCTGGCGCGGTACTCTTCGACGGTGGCGCGGCAGCGGTCGCAGCCGGCGAGGTGGGCTCGGAGTTGGAGAGAACGCCAGAAGCCGAGGTCTCCGGCGGCGTGGAGCGCGAGCGCGGTCTGGCTGGGATGCCGGTTCGATTTCATGGGCGCACCCCCTCAATGAGTCGCTTGAACTTAACGCGGGCGTTGGCGATGTGGGATCGCACGGTGGCCTTGGAGCAGCCGAGGTGGGCAGCGACATCCTCGGCGGGCAGATCCTCAATGTCGCGCAGGACGAGCGCCGTGCGTTCCCGGGCGGTGAGACCAGCGAGGCCGCGATTGAGCGTTCGCTGCCGTTCGTGGCGCAGGACCTGGGCTTCCGGACTGGATTCGTGGGAGCGTGTGAGGGGTTCGGAGAGTTCGTCGAGTTCCGTAAAGGACGCACGCCCGGCGCGGCGCAGGAAGTCGATTGCGGTGTTCGAGGCTACGCGGGAGAGCCAGTGGGCGGCCTTGGCCGCGTCCTTGATCTGGTCGCGGCGCTGGAGGGCTTTGATGAAGGTTTCCTGGGTCAGGTCCTGGGCGTCGTCGACGTTGCCGACGATGCGGTAGATGAGCAGAAAGATCCGGCGCATGTGCGTCTGGATGAACGCATTTTCGAATTCCCGTGCATCCACGGCCGCGGCTGTTACGGGACCCTGCCGTTCTGTCATACAGGCCTGCTCTGGCACCGGCTCTAACGCTCCTGTCAGACTTGACGTTCACTGCCGTCAAAACGTGCAGACCGGAACGCTATGCTTATCAGTATATGAGACCGGTTGCTGTAGCGGGGATTGGCAAGACAGCGTTCGGGGCGTTTCCGGATCGCGATCTTAGGAGCCTGGCGGTGGAGGCGGTATCGATGGCGCTAGCGGATGCCGGCGTGGCAGCGGAGGCGGTGGAGTCGTTCTATTTGGGCAACTTCGCGGGGCCGTCGTTTGCCGGACAGAACCACCTGGCGCCGTACGTGGCGTCAGGAGCGGGGATCCGGGGGGTGCCGGCGACGCGTTTTGAGGCGGCGTGCGCGTCGAGCGGGTCCGCTTTTTTCCACGCGGTGACGGCGGTGGCGGCGGGGGTGTATGACGTGGCGGTGGCTGCGGGAGTGGAGACGATGACCTGCCAGCCGACGCCCCGAGTGACCGAGATTTTGGCTGGCGCCGGCGATCTGGCAGGCGAGGTCCGGGTGGGGGCGACGTTTCCGTCGCTGTTCGCGATGATCGCACGGCGCCATATGCACGAGTTCGGGACGACGCGGGAGCAGATGGCGGCCGTGGCCGTGAAGAATCATGCGAACGGGGCTTTGAACCCTTTGGCGCATCTTCGTAAGAGGATCACGATGGAGCAGGCCCTGGCAGGGAAGCCGGTATCAGAGCCATTGACGGTGTATGACTGTTCGTTGATCAGCGACGGGGCGGCGGCGGTGGTGATTATCCCATTAGAACGGGCACGAGATTTTCCCGGTATCTCATTGCGTATTCTGGGAATTGCTCAGGCTTCAGATTATGTTGCCCTAGATGCGAAGGACGATATCACTTCGTTTCGCGCCAATCGAGTGGCAGCGGAGAAGGCGTACCGGATGGCGGGGTTGGGGCCGGGCGAGGTGGACTTGGCCGAGGTGCACGACTGCTTTACGATCGCCGAGATTGTCGCGCTTGAGGACTTGGGGTTTGTGGCTCGGGGCGAGGGCGGGCCGGCCACGGTGGCTGGTTGGACCGCTTTAAACGGGCGGCTGCCGGTGAATACGAGCGGGGGGTTGAAGTCGAAGGGGCACCCGGTGGGGGCGACTGGTGTAGGTCAGATCTGCGACTTGGCGATCCAGATGCGGGGGGCCGCCGGGGAGCGGCAGGTGGAACGGCGGCGCGTGGGGCTGGCGCAGAATCTGGGCGGCAGCGGGGCGACAAGCGTGGTGACGATCCTGGGGGCGGCATGAAGCGCGGCGTGGTTTACACTGAAACGATTGTGCATTCGCCGCCGGAGCTGTTTGCGCGGGAAGTGCCGTACCAGTTGGCGATCATTGACCTGGAAGGCGGCGGCCGGGTGACGGTGCGGATTGCGGGTGAGCGGGTGGCGATTGGCGATACAGTGAAGTGGCTTGAGAGCCGGAATGGGATCGATTTTTTCGAAAAAACCTCATGAAACTTGCTGAACGGATGGGGCGCCTGCTGGTGGAAGGCGCATTTGAAGTGCTGGTGAAGGCTCGGGCGCTGGAGGCGCGGGGCCGGAGCGTGATCCACCTGGAGATTGGGGAGCCGGATTTTGCGACGGCTCCGCATGTGGTGGACGCGGCGAAGGAGGCGCTGGACCAGGGGTGGACGCACTACGGTCCGACGCAAGGGTACCCGGAGTTCCGGGAGGCGATTGCGGCGCATGTGGCACGGACCCGCGGCGTGGCCGTGGATGGCCGCCATGTGTGCGTTGTTCCTGGCGGTAAGCCAATTATTTTCTTTCCAATGATGGCTTTACTTGAACCTGGGGATGAGGTGGTTTACCCGAACCCGGGGTTCCCGATTTACGAGTCGATGATCGGGTTCCTGGGAGCTCGCGGGGTGCCGATTCCGCTGGTGGAGGATCGCGGGTTTTCGTTCGATCTCGACGTGTTCGAACGAAGCCTGAGCGACCGGACAAAACTGATTATCTTGAATTCACCGCAGAATCCGACGGGGGGAGTGATCCCGGCGGAGGACGTGCGGGCGATGGCGGAGATGGTGCGGGACCGGGACGTGATGATCCTATCCGACGAGATCTATTCAACGATCTACTACGGCGAACCGCCGCTCTCGATTGCCAGCCTGCCGGGGATGCTGGAGAAAACGATCATTCTGGACGGATTCTCGAAGAGCTATGCGATGACGGGGTGGCGGCTGGGGTACGGGGTGATGCCGGAGTGGATGGTGGAGGCGGTGAACCGGCTGATGGTGAACTCGAATTCCTGCACGGCGAGTTTCACGCAGCGGGCGGGGTTAGCGGCGCTGACGGGTCCGCAGGGGGAAGCGGAAGCGATGGTAGCGGAGTTCCGGCGGCGGAGGGATGCGTTCATTGCGGGTTTGAATACGCTGCCTGGGTTCCGGTGTCCGATGCCGGAAGGGGCGTTTTATGCATTTCCGAATATCACCGGGACGGGGATGACGTCTCGGGATCTTGCCGGGGCGCTGTTGGAGGAGGCTGGGGTGGCCTGTTTGCGCGGGGACTCGTTTGGACAATTCGGCGAGGGGTATTTGCGGTTCAGTTACGCGAATTCGCTGGAGAACCTGATGGAGGCGGTGGAGCGGATCCGGGGGTACCTGGCCAAACGGTAGCGGTTCTGGGGTTCCTTACATCTCGACAACCTGGACGCCGAAGCGTTCGGGCGGCAGGGATGAGAGGGGACCTGGGCTCATTTGTGTCCAGGTGTGGTAGGCGGTTTGAGCGAGGTGGTTCTTCAGGTAGAACAGGAACTGGTTCGAGAAGCAGCCGATGGGCGGTGGCTGGCGGAAGGTGAGACAGAGCCCGACGGCGCGCTCGAGGGGACAGTGGTGGGAGTCGATGTGCTTGTCTTCGAGGAGTTGGACGAAGCTTGAGCGGCCGGCGTGGGGCCAGACGTCGTGTTTGAGCAGGGGGCGGAGACCGGGGCTGGTTTCGAAGGTGATCTCGCATTGGCGGATCCATTCGAGGATGGAGTCGCCCCAGGACCAGGCGCCGAGGATGGCGTAGTATTCATCGACGAGGTTGAGGGCGAGATCCATGCGGCGGCGGTCGAGGTCGAGGCTTGGCGCGGAGTGGGCGGCGTCGATGAGGTCTTCGGAATCGACGATCCTGTTGGCCATTTCCATGACCCTGTCCAGCGACTTTCTGGGGGCGCTGTGGACGAGGAGCGGCGGGAGTTCGTGCAGGGTTTCGCCGGGAATCTCGATGAAACGTCTGTCTCAGATGATCTCCATGGCGACCCTCCTTGTGGTGGACCCTGGTTTTCTTTTCGGCCGGGACTTGGGGTCCGATAGCCGTCATTGGGTTGGACGAAGGCGAGGGTGTTTGGGTTCCTTGGGTGGTGTGGCTTGGGGCGGTGGTGCTGGGGCGGGCTCTGGGCCGGTGGCCCTGGGCCGCTGGATTTCTCCGGGCTAAGAGTGTGATAACATCATCCGGCGAGGTTACACGATGCTCAAGCTTGAGATACTTCCCGCCGGCCATGGCGATTGTTTGTGGATTGAGTATGGGGACAAGCGGAAGCCGCGGAGGATCCTGATCGACGGCGGGGCGCGCGGGTGCTACAAGCGGGCGCTGGCCAGGCGGTTCGCGGGCGGGCCGGTGGAGTTGGAGTTGCTTGTCGTGACGCATGTGGACGCGGACCATATCACCGGCGTACTGGATCTTGTGGCGGACCCAAAGGCCGGGTTGAAGCCGAAGGATGTTTGGTTTAACGGTTTCCGGCATCTGCCGGACGAAAAGCCCGACACTTTGGGACCGGTGCAGGGCGAGAGGTTGACCGATGCGCTGGTTGGCCGCAAGCTGCCATGGAACAAGGCGTTTGATCGGAAGGCGGTGCAGACGCCAACGAAGGGGTCGCTGCCGAAGGTGACGTTGGCGGATGGGTTGACGCTTACGCTGCTGTCGCCGAGTGCGGATAAGCTGGCGGAGTTGCGGCCGGAATGGGAGAAGGAGTGCGCGAAGGCGGGGCTTGATCCGGCGAAGCGGCCGGCGGCCGCTCCTCGGGGTAGCGGCGGGTTGCTTGCGGCACGGCCGGCTCTGGATGTGGATGCACTGGCCGGAACACGATTCGAGGAGGACGACTCGGAGGCCAATGGCAGCAGCATCGCGTTTTTGCTGGAGTTTGATGGGAAGAGTCTCCTGCTTGCGGGCGACGCACACCCCGGCATGCTGCGGACTTCCCTGGACAAGCTGCGGGGTAAGAAGAAGCTGAAGGTGACGGCGGCAAAGCTGCCGCATCACGGGAGCAAGCACAATACATCGATTGAGTTGATCGAGGCTTTGGATTGCAAGCGGTACATCTTCTCGTCGAATGGGTCCCATTTCGATCATCCGGATCCGGAAGCGGTGGCCCGGGTGGTGAAGGCGGCGAAGTCTCCGGCGCTGTTGTTCAACTACAAGACAGAGTTCAATGAGGGCTGGGCAAACGCTGCTTTGCAGAAGAAATGGGGTTACACGGCGGTGTTTCCGGATGCGGGGAAAGACGGACTGGTGGAGGAGTACTGAGATGGCCAAGGGCACGCGGATTGAATCGCGGCTGCTGGAGTTTCATCGCTTTGACGACCCGGACAGCGGCCTGTTAAGAAAAGGCGACCGGTACATTGCGTTGGTGGGCCAGGAGCGGGCGCGGCAGGTGGTGATGCCGTTCCACTGGGAAGATTTCTCGGGCTGGATGAAGGAACTCGGTTATCGGCGCGCGTCAAGCGCGCCGCGATCACAGTTGCGTAAGGCAGTGCTCAGCTTTCTTCCTAGAGGGGTTCTGTCCGCCTCCGGCCAACTCCAGCAGGTGGACTTGGTGGCTAACGTGGCGGAGGTGGCGGCGATTCCGTTTGAGGCCGCGATTTCGCCGCAGGATCCTGTAGTTCCCTCCGTGCCAACATAGCTGAGACAACTCCCCTGGCCTTAATTACTGAGCAGGGCGAGAATAGGAATCAGCGTGAATTCTCAGACTCGCAACAAGAACGGGCTCCCTCCGGCTCCCACGGTTTTGC